>JAEDEG010000028.1 GCA_016293435.1 Clostridia bacterium | reverse complement strand
TAATTTATATGAGGTGATGATTTATGATTAATGAGAATTTTCTTACTCAAAAAATATGTGCAACGTGTAGTTATGACGGCGAATTAAACATTACGTCATATAAATCCGATAAGCTTATCATCGACGGAAAGGGCACTGATGTTTCAATAGGATATTCAGACATCACAGATTTTTGCAGAGGCATATCTCTTGCAATAATGCATATCCGGAATAATGAAAAAGAATTTCACATTGAGCAGAAAAGACGCATCAAAACCACCGGTGTTATGCTCGATTCTTCCTATGAGGGAATGCTCACGGTTGATTCCATAAAGCAATATATAGATTACATGGCATCTATGGGGCTCAATATGCTTATGCTCTACACAGAAGACACCTATGAAGTCCCCAAATATCCCGAAATGGGTTATCAGCGAGGCAGATATACAAAAGAAGAATTTGCCGAAATTGATTCATATGCCGCATCAATGGGTGTTGAACTCATCGGATGTATTCAGACTCTTGGTCATATGAGCCAGGTTGTTAAATGGGCAAGCTTTTCGGATATTGCCGAAAATGATGCACTTCTTCTTCCCGGAGAGGAGAGAACCTACGAATTTATTGAGGAATGTATCAAAACAATTTCCGAAAATATTTCATCCCGCCGTATTCATGTTGGTCTTGACGAAACCTTCGGACTTTGCGAAGGTCAATACAAAACCATTCACGGCGAATCCGATCCTCTTGAAGTATACACAGATCATGTCAACAGAGTGTGTGACATCTGCAAAAAATATGGTCTCAAGCCTATGATGTGGTCAGATTGTTTCTTCCGTTTTTCAATGAATAACCCCGGCTATGGCATTCAATACAGCGCTACCGAACCCATAAATCCGAGAATTCTCGAAAAGGTTCCAAAGGATATGGAAATGGTATATTGGGAATATGAAGAACAGTCATACACAAATTACGATGCTGTCATAAAGGCTCATAAGCCCCTCGGCGGCAACTGTATTATGGCTACCGCCGCATGGACGTGGGATGGTCAGCTTCCCTATATTGACTACACTTTCAAAACCCAGACTCCCGCAATCCAAGCCGCCATCGACAACGGTCTCGATACAGTTCTTGCAACAGTGTGGGTGTCGGGAAGCAAGGCGGGCGACTATTTCTGGACTCTTCCCACCCTTGCCATTTACGGTCAGTATGGCTATGAGGGCGCAGACACATCATATGAAGCAGTGTCGAAGCTTCTCAAAAATTGCACCGATATGGATATGGATGCACTAAAGCTTTGTGATCCGTATCATAGCCACGAGAAGTTTATGTTTTATTTCGGCGAAAAATATGTTGACTGTCCTGTTCTCATAAACACTGTCGGCACAACCGATAACCCGACCGATGAATATATGGAAGCTTCACAAAAGATGAAAGCATACAAAAATGAAAAATGGGATGTTCTGTATAGCTTTGCCGCAGATTTGCTTGAACTTGTCGGTCTCAAATGCGAGCTCATAAATAAGCTCCAGCCGGCATATGCATCGGGAGATACAAAGTATTTGAAAAAGTGTGCAAACGAAATTGTTCCGAAAACTATTGAACTTCTCAAATCTTTAAGAGAACAAAGACAAGCACGATGGCTTGATGTTCAGAAACCTTTTGGCTTTGGAAGAATCAATGCTCATTATGGTGAGGCAATCGCAGAAATGGAATATACCAAATTTCGCCTTGATTCGTATGTGAGCGGAAAGCTCAACAAACTCGAAGAACTCGAACAGGAAAATCTCGGATTCAGATATGCCGATGACAAAAAATGTGAATTCAGATATATATAACAGAAAGGATGATTTACAAAATGAAAAAACTCATTTCATTGTTTATCTGCATCTCAATGATGTTCACTGTTGCCCTCGGTGCATCATATCCCGATGTGGATACATCAGACACAAGCGCAGAAGCAATTTTTGATGTGTCTGCTCTTGGAATTATGCAGGGATTTGAAGACGGAACCTTCCGTGCCGATGCCCTTGTAACCCGTGCACAGTTTGCAAAAATTGCAGTAACTGCAATGGGAGTATCGGGTGCATCAAATACCGATACCGACTTTGCCGATGTGACAAAAGAGCACTGGGCAAGCGGATATATAAAATTTGCCTCTGATTCAAAGCTCATAAACGGCATAGGAGACGGTCTTTTTGCTCCTGAAGAAAAAGTAACCCTTCAGGAAGCTGCAAAGATTGTTGTGTGCGTACTCGGCAGAGGCATAGAGGCAGAATCAAGAGGCGGATATCCGTCGGGTTATATGGCAACTGCATCATCGCTTTCTCTTTTCGATGGGATATCAATTTCTGCCGATGAAGAACTCACGAGAGGCGACGTTGCACTTCTTATATATAATGCCCTCGACGCGTATGTTATGGAAAGCACATATTCTTCCGAAGAAAAATATGTTGTTACCGATCGTACACTCCGTGCCAACCTCGAACGTTATGACGATTGCAAAAAGGTTGAAGGCATCGTTACCGCCACAAGAAAATCTACCCTCAACGGTCAATCAGACCTCATTGGTAACCGCGTTGAGATAGACGGTGCGGCATATAAGTCCGATATCGATTTTTCTTCGCTTCTCGGCTACAGGGTAATTGCATATGTGTCGCAAAATGGTGCTGACAAGGTTATTGCAATGCAGAAGTATGAGAATGAAGAAGTTGTCATTGATGCTGATTCAATATCTCACAAAGATTCTTCCGTCATAAAATGGTATGCTGATGATAATCCCGATAAAGAAAAGAAATATAACATAACCGGTGCAAAGGTTATATATAACGGTAAGCACACAGACTCTCTCCCCACAGTATACAACGGTACATATAAGCTTGTTGATAACGACAACAACAATTGTGCCGACGTTATATTTGTAACCGAATATGAAAGCTTTATTGCTGACCGAGTTGCATCGGGCACTGTTTATTTCAAAAATAAGGCAAGCTTCCGCGGAAAATCCGCTTTCAAATTTATGACAAACGATGAAGATTATGTGTATGAAATTTATGATTACGACGGTAATGCTATAAAAGTTTCCGATATAAAAGCGGGAATGTCGTTTGTTATTTCTGCATCAGAAGACGGAAAGCTTGCAACCATTTATGCATCCGACAAAAAGGTGTCGGGTTCTGTTACAGCCCTCAGCGGTGATGCAGGCTTTGTGGAAATTGACGGCGAAGCCTATGAAGCAACTATGGATAAATCGGGCAATGTTATTCTCAATGTAAAAATCGGTGACTCTGCTGATTTTGCTCTTGATATGACCGGCAGAATCATTGATGTTATCGGTGATATTTCCGAAAATGAAGAATATGCGTATGTTGTTGCGGCAAAGAGAGAATCAGGTATTGCCGAGTCACAGAAAATCAAGGTTGTCAGAAGCGGTAAGAGAGAAAAAATCACCGAAATCGTAGCAGACACCGAGATTATAACCTATGAATATGCAAATTCCGAAATGCAGGAACTCGGCTTTGCTTCAAAGATAAATGCCGACGGCATCAATATGGCAGAGTCAGACATAAATGCTTCCGATTATGTTGGCACGGTAATTGGCTACACTCTCAGTGCCGATGGCAAAATCAAAAAAATCAAATCCTATTCCTTCGCATCGGAAACAACCACCTATGCGTTCAACGGTAAATTGCAGTCATTCGGCGGATATTCATCCCGTGAGGCTTTCTTTGCAGATGATACGACCGATATTTTCTGTGTTCCCGAATCTGCCGACTCCGATGATGACTACTTTGAAATCGTAACTCTTGCTCACAAAGGCACATACGATGTTAAACCCATAGCAATAGATCCCGACACTCAGAAAGCCAAAGCGGCAGTTATCATTTCTAAAATGGATGCCGATTCGCCCACACCAATTGAGTCTGACAAAGAAGTTTCAATTGTATGGAGCGTTGGCGGTTCGATGAAAGATGGCGAAGAAAGCTACAAAATCACAATGCTCACAGGCGAGGAAATAGAGGAGGTCTACACCAAAGGGAGCGGCACCGCCCACGACACAGCTCTCACTCTCAAAAAGGGTGACCTCATCAAATACTCTCTTGACTCACAAGACAAGGTTAGCACCATCAACCGCCTTGCAAGCATTCAGGGACTCGGCAAATTCTATCGCGCAAACGAAAACAGTCCCAATGAGACAGCATACGCAAAAGTTTACTCAATCGAAGTCAATAAACTTTCACAGCTTCGCAATGAAATGGTAGACGAAATAACAATTTGCTTTAACGATGACGGCTCAGGTCAGCTTGTGGAATATGACCTCCCCAGAGAAGAGGGCCCCACGGTTTATAAGTATAATCGCCGCTTGGGTGATGTGAGCATTGCCACAACAGATGAAATCACATCATTTGAAGAAGTTGGTTCAAATGCAACAGAAGTTTTCGTAGTAGTTCGTAATAATAGCGTTCAGGCGCTTGTTATTATAGAAAAATAAAAAGAAAGAAGGATGTATTATGAAAAAAGCAGTATCAATCATTATGGCAATAGCAATGCTTCTGTCGATGGCTACATTAAGCTATGCTAAAGGCTACAATCTTGATCTTCCCCTCACAAGTGAGTGGACAGGTAGAAGATCCGATTTCAATGGCACAATAGACGGATATAGTCCGTCAACCGTTACAGTAGGCGGTACGGCAATTCCATCAAGTGAATGCCTCGAACTCACCCGTACAACAGCAGACGGTGAACTTTATTGGCAGGATTATGTAAACAGCACATACGGCGTTGGTGATGGATACCTCGCCCTCAAGCTCAAAAAGAATGTTGCAACAGCAGGTGTAATTATTCACACTGCAGGTGGTGGATATACTGTTATGCTCAACTGGGCAGGCGACGGTAAGCTCTATGCCAAAAACAGAGCAAATGCTTCCTCGGGCGATGCATCAAATTGGAACTATATTGCCACCATCGACGGCTTGGAAGCAGAAATCACAACCTACATCTATACCGATAAAGACTACTATGCAGTGGCAGTAAACGGTAAGCTTGTGTCTTCCTGCATCTATTCAATGAGTGCAAATCCCACAATGTCGGAACTCGTTAGGGTAACAGTAGAGCCGGGTGAAATTGGCGATAAAATTTCTATCGACTACAAAGCATGTGGCTCTATCACAGCTAACACATTCATCCCTGCAGGTACTGTTGCCGGTGTTTCAAATGATGGCAATGTAACTGTAACACAGGAATTTGTTGGATACAATGCTGCAAAAGCATCTGATCTCAAAATGTATAGTGCCGTATACAACATCAACACATCTAAGCTTGTTTCGGTTGCTTTAACTCCCATAGCTGATGCTATTGTTCAGGAAGGTACATCCGATTTCGGTTCTGTAACACAATCGACAAGTGCCGGTGGTTACACAGGGGCAGAAATTTATACCAAAAACTTTATCTGGTCAGGCAAATTTGCTCCTATAGCTCCTGAAACAAAAGCCTACTTCCTCACTCCTCCGGTTAAAACTTCCGTTATCAACGAAACTAACGCTCTCCGTCACGGCGATGTTGAAGGAAAAGACTATGGCGAAGTTGTATATGACGGTACATCAATGACTATCACAAGAGGCGTGGATACTCCCGAAGGCACAACACAGTATATGGCATCAACTAACTATAACAACGGCGCATCATATTCCACTATTACAGATGGTGTAATGAACTTTAACCTTACTAAATCTAACAAAGACATCGAAGCTCATTTTGTAGGACTTCCCTGCAATTATGTTGACCTCTTCTGGAAAGCAGACGGAAGCTTCTTGGCTTGCTACAGAGATTCGGCTGAACAAGACGGTACAACTGCAGAGTGGAAAAAACTCGGCTACAGCACAGATGCACTTTCGGTTAATGTAACAGTTGCATACAATGGCAGCACATCTTCATATTCACTCTGGATTGACGATGTTCCCGTTGTTGTCAATAAATATTCAAGAGCAGTGTATGCCGGAGCACATAATGTTCCCGATAAAATCAGCCAGGTAAGAATCTATACTGAAAGCGGCAAAGCCGGCGATGTATTTAAGCTTTCTGATTTCAAATTCTACAAAGCAGCAGGTTATGGTGATTAATAAATCAATATAACTCAAGGAAGATAAAACAATGAAATTCAAATTTATATCAAGAGCAGCGGTAGCGGTATTTATTACCGCTGCCATGCTCCTCTCATATTTTATTCCAAATAATATTACTATGGCAGCACCTGCCGAATTTCAGACTGTTTACAGAACAGATGATTTTAATGACGGCAATTTTTCAAATGCTCCCGGCAATCTCTACAAATCAAAGTATGAGGGTGAGGGTGGCACAATAAACGAAGCAAACGGAAAGGCAAACCTTATCCGCAGCGGAGCAGACGGCAAAATAGAACTTCGCCTGCGTGCCAATGGCGACTATCCGTTTACAGAAAATGCACTATTAAAGTTCACTCTTTCCAAAGAGGGAGACGGTCCGACATATTTCACTATATATCCTCGCAATTTCCTTGTTATGAAATGGGAAGGTGAAAAGATATATATCGCATACCGTCAAAACGAATCTGGCGGCTTAGAAGAGTCGGATTTTAAAGAAATCCCCGGCACATACGACGGTGATGCAGAATTTGTCATCAGTTTCAATGTACCCAAAAGCCGTTTCAGCTGTTGGATAAACGGTAATGCGGTTTTGGAAAATGTGTATAGCCGTGGTGAACACAATGGTGAAGAATATATTCTTCCGCCAAAGGTGGAAGAAATTCGTCTCTACACAGAGTCGGGAAACGCAGGCGACACATTTTCTATTGATGATGTGCAGACCGGTCTGCCTGTATATATGCCGGCAAAAGCTGACCTCGATGCCGACTGGCTCACTCTCGATGTGATTTCCGGTGGCAAAGAGGTTGTCATCTCCGATATCGTTCTTCCCATAACAGGCAAAAACGGTAGTGAAATAACGTGGGCAAGCTCTGATGAAAATTATATTACAACGAGCGGTAAGGTAAATCGTCCCGACGGCATTGATACCAACCCCACAGTTACACTCACCGCCACCATAAAAGCACAAAATATTACCAATGTCAAAACATTTGATATAACGGTTCTCAGATTATTGAATAATGACATCGACATAGCAGATGCCGATGCGGCATCTCTCACCCGTGATAAGCTCACATCTCAAATGGGTTCTCTCTCATCAAATCTTAAATTGCCCATCAAGGGTGAATTCGGAAGTGATATCAAATGGAAATCCGATGATGAGAGTCTTATTTCGTCCGAAGGTGTTGTAACAAGACCGTCAAAGTCGGAGGGGAGCAAGAGCACCACTCTTACAGCCACGGTCACCAAAGGTGACGTGACAGTTGAACGTCAGTTTGAATTTACTGTTCTTGCAGAACGAAGTGCTCTTGATATGGTGGAACTTTTAGAAGAAGATGATTTCAACGATGGCGTAATATCCGACAAATGGACAGTGTCGGAGGCAAGTGGCAGAATTTATGAAGAAAACGGTGTTATGAACTTCTATCGTCCCACCAACACCGGAACAACAGACATGGTATATTCTTTTGATAAGGCATACACGGGTCTTATCGGTCTCGATTTTACCGCTACAATGACACCCGAGGATGGTGGATATAACATCCGTATGAATGGCGGAGGAGCATATTGTGCTTTCGGTTATTCAGGCTCAGGTGAAATGAACGATTGCGGTAGAGTGAATCCCGATGATGCAGCACAGTGGAGACTTAACATCGGTGAAATAACCGACAAAGAAGTTATTGACTTTACTTTCCTTTTTGACACAGAAAAATCCACCTACACCATTTTCGAAAATGGTAATCTTGTGGTAAAAGACAGATATGCTCGTGATGGTCTCACGGTAACCAGTCTTTCGCAGTTCCGTTTCTATCAGGACAATACTATCTCGCTTGGTGCCACAATTGATAACTTGCGTATATATAAGGCTCTGCCTTTAGAGGAGGATCGCCTTGATTATGATTATAACTGGCTTACACCGCTTGTATTATCTGACGAAGCGGTAACAGGAGAGGTGACAAACAATATAAATCTTCCCGTCACCGGTTATGCAGGAAGCACTATCACCTGGTACACTTCCGATGCTACACTGATAGATACCAACGGTGTTGTAACTCGTCCTGATGGTCTTTTAAGCGGTGATAAAGATGTAACACTCACAGCATCCATAAGCTATGGTTATTATACAAAATACAAAAGCTTTCCTCTCAAGGTATTGTGTGGATTTAATGATGACAAAGCCCGTGTTGGAGCCGATATTGCCGATATCAAAGTCAATATGAGCAAAATTACATCTGAACCACTCAATTCTGTTACAAAGTCTTTGAATTTTGCTTTTGAAAGCAAATACGGCAGTGAAGTAACATTTTCATCAAGTGATGAAACCGTTATCACAGCATCGGGTAGAGTTATCCGTGGTCGCGAAAATGAAGAACCCAAAAACGTTACCGTCACAATGACGGTTTCGAGCGGTGACTACTCTGAAACCATAGATTTTGCAATAACCGTACTTCCCGACGCACTCTTTGTTGACCCGCAGCATATGACCGATGAAGAATTTTTCGGAAAGTGGGAAAATGGTGCATGGACTGTTGAAGGTAAGTTTGATTATGCAAACAACTCAAAGCTTTCGGCAATTGAAGAAGCGGCAAAACTTGGTGATTATGCAAAAGCGAAAGAAGCTTTGCTTGATTTTGTAAGAAGTAAAGAACCTGTTGGTTCTTTTTCGGCAAATGTCCCTGATGCCACACTCTACAGAAGCAATGCACAGGTTGATAATATCTTTGGTACGCCATATTCCGGTTTTGCCCAGGGTGAGTTTACAGCTACAGGTGACGACTGGCAAACATATATTGCCGAAATTACCACAGCTCCAATAATTCCCGGTGGCACCAACACCTTAAAGCTTATGGCTTGGTATAACGAATCAAGCACACTTGAGGTTCAGTCTAAAGAGGGCGGTGAAGGTGCATACATTGAAGTTAATGTCAACGGTAAACCGCGTAAGTTTTACGCAACAGCCGATGCAACAATCCGCGCTGGTATCTACAAAACCATCGGCGATACCAATGAAAATGTTTTGTATGCCAAAACATTTGGTGAATTTTTGGGTGATGATACAGCACAAATTCTCCTGAAATTTGACTTTGCAGGACTTTCCGACACCGATATCCTCACCGATGCACGTCTTGTTGTTAATGCAAGAGTAAAAGACGGCGAAACATCATCCAAGAGAGTGCTTGTTGTAAAACAAAACGACTCCACATGGAAAGAGGGAAGTGTTGCGTGGAATGACCTTTTGGGATTCTACTACAACTTCAACGGCACCGACGGCTACACATGGGACAGAATCCCCGGTGATGACATCGAAGTTCGCTATCAGAATGCAAGATTTTATGGTTTGACCCCTCTCACAAATTGTTATGTTGCTACCCGTGATGAAAAATATGCCTACGGTGCAATTCGCTTTATGGAAGATTTCATTCTCAAAAAAGGAAGTTGGGGAAATTATGATGGCAACGGACCGAGAGGACAATATCCCCGTACACTCGACACCGCAGAACGTCTCGAAGCCTGTGGCGTGTGTCTGGTAAACCTATCATATTCCGACTATATGACTCCCGATGCCATAACTGCTATCTACAAGCATATGTGGGATATGGCTCATTCCTTTATGGAAAACCGCTCCACCGAGGCAAACTGGGCACAGAACGAAATGACTCGTCTCTACAAATATTCTGCGTGGCTCTCGGAATTCACCGAAAGTACACAGTGGAAACAGATGGCAGAGGGCGACCTCATTCCTATGATATATAACAACAACTTCTCAGACGGCTCATATATTGAAGGTACTCAAGGGTATAACCACAATGCCATGAACCAGTTTGTTAACTTCAAAAAGCTTGCCGAATCAAGAGGCGTTGATGTTGGTACAGCCTATGATGAAATGCTTCAAAAAGTTGCATATTATAATCGTTTAATGGTATCTCCCGACGGCAGAGAATTCCAGTGGGGCGATGCAGGTCTCGGAAATCCCACGGAAGACGTTATGTGGCCCGAGATTTATGAATGGTATGGCGACAAGGAATATGAATATATCACCACCTATGGTCAGAGCGGTACAGAACCCAAATGGACATCAAAAGCCTTTTTCGACAACGGTACCACAACCATGCGTTCTTCATGGAGCCGTGATGCACTCTTTATGTTCACCAATGTTCGCGGCGGCGGTTGGCACTCCAACGGTGACGATAACCATGTGTATGTTCAAGCCTATGGCAGACCTCTTCTCACAGACTCGGGTATTATGTCATACACCGGTGCAACACCCGAAAAGAACTATGCTGTTGCTACAATCGGTCACAATACTGTTGAGATTAACGGCACATCACAGAAGAATCCTCACTTTAATCCGTCGATGGGCACCACAGAATACATCGGCACGATTAATGACTGGGTAACAGGAAAGAATATCGACTTCATTTCCCAGACTGCAATCACCAATGAAGATGCAGACCACACCCGTACCATTCTTTTTGTAAAACCGTATTACTTTATTGTTTCCGACTTTATGTCACCTCACAACAAAGAAGTCGATAACACATACAAGCAGCTCTGGCACATGCTCCCCGAAGCAAAGCTTTCGGTAGATGATGGAACCGACATTGTTAAATCAAACTTTGAATCGGGGGCAAATGTCATTGTTGCATCAGTCGACGATGTTAAGACCGAAACAGGTGATGGTTGGTTTGACTACAGCTACAATGAAATATCCGAAATCAAACATGGCTATTTCTACAAAAAGCAGGCAGGCGATACAACATTCGACTCCGTTATTGCTCCGAGCCGTAACGATACAAACGCAACACTCGAAACCGAAAGATTAAACATTGGTGTCAGCTCAAATGTTGCAACCGCGCTGAAGCTTGTGTCAAAAGCAGATGGTGCAACAAACACGGGTTATTATTATCTTTCTTATGAAGAAAACCCGACACAGGTTCGCACCTTTGGCAAATACACTTCAAACGGTCAGATGGCATTTGTTAACGAAAATACTGATGGCAACATCAATATTGTTGCAATGAAGGATGCATCCTATATCAAAAACGGTAGTGAGTATCTTGTCAAATTCGACCGCACTGTATCGGACATTTCTCTTGCAATGCAGGGAACAGAGCTTGAAATCTACACGGGCGAAGAAGACATAACCGATGTTAAAATATCCGATTCACTGGATTTTGCAACTCTTAGCGTAAACGGCGTAAGAGTGGCATTTGAAACAAAAGACGGCTACATCGTGATTGACAAAGACGGCAAGGTTGAAACTCCGTCAGATAACAATAACGGCGGCAATCTCACCGGAGGTTCATCCGATAAAGATGACAAGGATGACAAAGACGATAAAGACGACAAACCCTCCGGTGGAAACGGCGGTTCAGGTTCATCAGGCGGAGCAGGCGGTTCTGGCTCGGGTTCGGGTGCTGTTGTGCCGGGTGGTTCAATCACTCCTTCACAGAGCGGAAACTTTGCAGATGTTGCATCTTCTCACTGGGCAAAAGAAGCAATTGAGACTCTTTATGCCAAGGGCATAGTAAACGGCAGAGCACAGAATGTTTATGCTCCCGATGAAAAAGTAACAAGAGCCGAATTTGTAAGTCTCATTGTCCGCAGCCTTGGAAGAGAAAATGTGTCATACAATTCTTCTTTTGAAGATGTTGTATCAGGTGAATGGTATGCAGATTCTATAGAAACTGCTCTCTCGCTTAGTCTTATATCAAAAGATACCAACTTCAGACCAAACGACAGCATCACAAGAGAAGAAATGGCAAAAATCATTGTTGGTGCAGCAGAGCTTGGCAAAAATATTGACCTCCCTGATGACTTTGCTCTGCAGTTTACCGACACGGATTCCGTTAGCGACTGGGCTGTTGATTATGTTGCAAAAGCAACATATCTTGAACTTTTAAAAGGTGATGATATGGGAGCCTTCAATCCCAAAAACAACCTCACCAGAGCCGAATCCGCTATGGTAATATACAGATTTTTGCAATAATACAGCTTGTCATAAAATTAACCGAATGCGAACATTTTGTTCGCTTCGGTTCCAAAGGGGACAAACGTGATTTGTCCTTTTTGGAACTGAAATATAATTTTATCAGTGGTATGGAACGCTTCTAAACCGTTACTTGCCATATACAAACGGAACGGTTTGGAACCGTTCCCTACAAGTGAAAGGAAATTACATATATGAGTTTCAAAATTAATATTAAAAGAACAAAAATTCTCGAAAAAAATAAGGACATTCCGTGGATGGACACCATGGTGCTCAACCCTGCAATGATTGAGCGTGACGGTGTTATCCATATGATTTTCCGTGCCACAGGCACGGGGGTTACCGACAAACGAAACTCCGACATCGACCCGTATCCCATATGCCTTGGCTATGGAAAGAGCACCGACGGCGGTCATACATGGCAGTTTGACACCACAAAGCCCTGCCTTGTGCCTGCCAATGAATATACAATTGACGGTATGTACATAACCAATAGCAAAGGCGAAAAAATTGTTAATTATGCCAACGGATGCATAGAAGATCCTCGTCTTTTCTATGTGGAGGGGGAGTGTTATCTGACAGCGGCGTGCCGTATGTTTCCACCCGGGCCATATTGGGAAGTTGACGATCCGGTGCAGTGCTGCCCCGAATGGATAAAAGGCGAGCATCCTTTCGGACTTGCGGCAACCGAAAACGTCACTGTCACCGTTCTTTATAAGGTAGACCTTGATGCCCTCGAAAATGGTGATTATGATAATGCGTTTTCCTACATAACCAACCTCACCAATCCCGATTTCGGTCAGAACCGTGATGTTATTCTTTTTCCCGAAAAGATGATGATAGAGGGCGAAATGCGTTATGTAATGCTTGAACGTCCCGTAACTCCCAACCTCAACCCTCAATTCACCGAGCATAAGCCCTCAATGGTAATTTGCTCTGCAAAGAATTTTGAAGATTTTGCAAAATATGATCTCAAACGTCAGCTATTTGCAACTCCTCAATACGAATGGGAAGATAACCGCATCGGAGCAAGCTCACCCCTTTTAAAACTCGATGATGAAACCTGGCTTCTTTGCTATCACGGCAAACAAAATGACGAAGTAGGCTACACCCAAAACTTTATGCTCATTCGTAACAAAGATAACTCCTATCCCGAAATTGCTTTCCGCTCCGGCAAACCTATGATAAGAGTGGCAGAAGATTGGGAAATGCCGGGCACATTTACCATTCCATGCGTTTTTGTTGACGGTATGCTCAAAATCGGTGATGAGCTTCTTTTGTCCTATGGTGCGGCAGATGAATGTATGGGTGTTATGAGAATGAAGTTTGATGATGTGCTTAAAATGGTTGAATACAAATAAATGCTGATTTATTGAGCTGATGCTTAGTGCAAAATTACGCAAGAGTGAACGGCTCCACTGTGTAAGGGGAGCTGTCTGCGTTAGCAGACTGAGGGGTTGTTAGGTAACTATCAACAGCTACAAATACTGCAATTAGTATGGTTTGCTACAACCCCTCCGTCTTTGCCTTACGGCAAATCCACCTCCCCTTACACAGGGAGAGGCTTTCGCTTCAGCCAATTTTCATCTCACCATTAAATCAGAATTTGAAAGGAGCTTTATATGAAACACGTATCTCTTTTATTTGCAATAATGCTTTTATTCACAGGTATTACCCCAACAGCATTTCCGCAAAAAGCGAGAGCTGCGGCTTTTGATACCATCAAATTCGATCCTATGCACACTTCCGATGAAGCTTTCTTCGGAAAGTGGAACGGTTCATCGTGGAGCATTGAGCCAAAGCTCAACTATAACGGAGTGAGCGGTCTTTCAGAAATTGAATCCGCCGCCAAATCCGGCAACTACGATTTAGCCAAAGAAAAGCTTTTGAAATTTGCTCAAAACAAACCCTCTGTATTAAATTCGGGTCACCGCAATTCGGTTTTTGCAAAACTTCTGGCAAACGGATTTACTTGGGGACCATATTACAATTTCTATCAGGGAAGTTTTACGGCAACCAAACAGCAGTCATATTATACAACAAACGTTTATCCCGAAAATATTCAGAAAGCAGGGTACAATTCATTTCGCCTTGTTGCTGTTGAAAATCAGAACAGCAGCTTTGTAACCTATTCAAAAGAACATCAGTTCGATGGCGTGGAAGCAGAGCTCGAACTCTACGTTAACGGTAAAAGACGTGTATATTATACATGTGCCGATGCACAGATAACCGCCGGAAGCTCCAAAAGTAAGGTGATTGCCGACAACGGCGAACTTCGTGCATCAACAAACGGAGCATTTTTGGGAGACAGCACAAGCCACATTCTTCTCAAGTTTGACCTTTCCGACATATCAAGCTCCGACACTATAAACAGCTCAAAGCTCACAGTGTTCGGTCAGCTCGAATCAGGTAGTGCAACTTCTCAAACCATCTTCGTTATGCGTGAGCCTGATTCCTCGTGGAGTGAAACATCGGTTACATGGAGCTCAATTCTCGGAATGTATTATAACTACAACGGTCTTTCTGAGGGCATAACTTGGGAACGCCCGGGCGGTGATGATATTGAATATCTCTATCAGCTTTGCCGTTTTAACCCATGGCCGGCACTTGCCTATGAATATGTGGCAACAGGTAATGAACTCTACGCAAAAACGGCTATTTCAATAATGCTCGATTTTATAAATGACAAAGGAAAGGCGGGTAATGTTCAGGGGCAATATCCGAGAACGCTCGATACCTCAGAGAGATTTTTGAAATGGATAGAAACGTTTCCTGCTCTTTCCAAAAGCTCATATATGACTCCCGATGCAATTACTGCAATCTACAAGCATATTTATGATATGGGACATTCGTTTACACTCAATCGTGCTTCCGAAGCAAACTGGGTTCAAAACGAAATGACAAGACTCTACAACTATTCAGGCACCATGAGCGAGCTTACCGAAAGTGCTCTGTGGAAAGAAACTGCACAAAACGAGCTTTCTTCACTTTATACAAAAAACAATTTCCCCGACGGTTCATATATTGAAGGTTGTTCAAGCTACAATGTCGGAGCAATGAATCAGTTCATTCAGTTTAAGGAAAGTATGCCAAACGGCGACATCGGAAAAGCAAACGACGAAATGATGTTAAAATCCGCATACTACAATCGCCTTATGTTCACTCCCGACGGCAGAAGCCTTCAATGGGGTGATTCGGATCTCGGAGAACCGTCATATTCTGAAATGTTCCCGCAAATATACAAATGGTACGGCGATGAAGAATTTTTGTATATAGATTCTTTCGGAAAAAAAGGCAAAAAACCCGACTGGACTTCAAAGGTTTATTACGATAACCGCACTGCCACAATGCGTTCATCGTGGGACAGAGATGCTCTCTTTATGTTTACCAATGTACGCGGAGGCGGATGGCACTCCAATGGTGATGATAACCATGTGTTTGTGAGTGCATACGGCAGACCGCTCCTTACCGACACAGGTATAATGAGTTACACAGGAGGCAGTGACGAAAAGAACTATGCTGTTGCAACCATCGGTCACAACACTGTAGAAATTGACGGCACCTCACAGGTTAATTGTCATTTTAATCCGAGTGATTATGAATACCCGGGTACGATTCACGAATGGAAATCCGACAAAAATTACGACTTTATCAGTCAGACCGCAATGACCAACAGAGTTAAAACAACATTTTCCGGCACAAATACCATTGAACATAAAAGAAGCATACTTTTTGTAAAACCATATGGCTTTATCGTGTCGGACTTTATGAAACCATATAGCTCAATAATCAGCTCAAGTCATGAATACAAACAGCTCTGGCATATGCTTCCCGAAGCAAATCTTTCTGCATCGGATGGCATTATCAAGTCAAACTTTGCATCGGGCGCAAATGTACTCGTAGCTTCTGTCGATACCGACGCTTCAACCGCAACCGGTGATGGTTGGTTTGACTATAGCTACAATCAAATTTCCAAGATAAAGCACGGCTATTTTTACAAAAAACAAAAAGGCAACACGACCTTTGACACAGTTATTATGCCGAGCAAAAATGATGCAAACGCAACTCTTACCACAGAGCGTATTTCACTTGATGTGGCAACCACCACTGCCACCGCTCTCAAATACACAAGCGTAGCTGATGGAAAAACAAATACCGGATATTATTATTTATCCTACGAAAACACTCCTTCAGTTCGCTCCTTTGGTGAATTTCAGACAGATGCTGAGCTTGCATTTGTGAATACCGATGCAAACGGCAAAATAGATATGATTATCTTAAAAGGCGGCACATTTGTTTCTAAAAATGGCACAAAGCTTGTGGATGCAAACAAAAAAGTTGACAGTGTATCACTTACTGTTAGCGGAACTAATGTATATGCAGTAACCGAATCAGATGCACAAATGGCATTTTCAATACCCGGTGTGACAGATTCATATGATAATTCCGTAAGCTTTACAAATAGCTTTGAAAAACACAATATAGAAAAATCTTCGCCGCTTCGCTCACTTCCTCACCGTGATGAAGATTATAACGACGGCAAGCTCAATACAACCGGTTACGAAATTCAGACAACAGATGCAGGCACTCTTTCCGAATCAGACTCATATCTTCATCTTACAAGAACCTCCGATTCAGGAAGAATTGCCAACTGTCACTATATTGATGGTGCATGGGGCGTAACAGGCAACACATTTGCAAGCCTTAAAATAAAGAAAAACAGAGCAACGGCTGAATGTGAAATTCGCTTTTTGCCCGCTAACACTGTGTACCTCAAATGGGGCAGCGACTCAAAGCTTTACGGAATGTACAGAGCAAGTGACGAAGAATCGGAATGTACCGAATGGAAATATATATGTGATATACCTGAGCTCCAAAAAGAATTTTATATTCATCTCAACACCGATACAAAAACCTATTCTTTGTGGCTCGACGACAAGCTTGTACTTGCTGATGCATTTACCAAAACTCCCGAGTGCACCAATTTTGTATATGCGGGTGTATTTTGTGATTCGGGCAGTATTGGTGATGTGGTGTCGATTGATTATATCAAAGGCGGCACATCAAATCCGAGGTTTATTCCGATAAATCTTGCGGTGAATATTTCTCCTGATAATCTCAGTGCAACATTTAACTGCAAATGCGTTGATGATGCAGATGCAGGTAACATAAGATGTTATATTGCACTGTATAACCACAAAAATAAACTTGTGTTTGTTGCTTGTGACACTGTTTCAAATGCTATAGCACACAGTTCACTTGCAGGATATGGCTCCGTCACAATATCTGAGAATATCTCGGATATACGAGACGAAATAACATCATACAAAGCATTTGTTTGGAAAGACAATAATATTACCCCGTTATGTGCAGGAGTATGTGATATTATCGAATAGTAAATTAAAAGAGATGTCAGGTTGGCATCTCTTTTATGGAATTATAACTAAATTAAGATGTCCCCCGCCTCTATAGGCGGCGGGTGACATTTAATTTTTTCAGTGGGAGTTCAATCTCCCACTGAAAACGTTGAATGACGCGGCTTTGCCGCTTATTGAAATTGTATTAAAAAGGTGAATTTTTTTATTAGGCTTATCCTTATGCTGTTCACATTAGTTTTTCATTATTATTCTAAACTCTGTGCCTTCACCTAACACACTATGAACTGTTATTGTTCCACCGTGAAGCTCAACTATGCTTTTAACCATTGAAAGCCCCAAGCCATTACTGCCGTAATCATCATTGCGGACATCATCAACTCTGTAAAAACGAGTCCATATTTTATCAATATGTTCTGTAGATATTCCTACACCATTATCTGCAATAACAATTTCTGTATTGTTACCAACCTTTGATGCTGACACAGATACATGACCTGACTCTTTGCCGTACTTAATTCCGTTGCTGATAAGATTTGTAATTGCAGACAGGAGCAAGGATTCATCTGCATCAATAATAGTGCCTTCAGGTACATTTGAGAAAATCAAAATATCTTTCTGTGCGGCCAATTTTTTCATACTGTCAACAGCAACATCTATAATAACGCCAAGGTCAACCTTTTCCCTGTTGAATTTCTGCCTGTTCTGGTCGATTCTTGCAAGGAGCAAAAGCCTTGATATAAGTTTTGAAACCTGTTTTGATTTATCGACAATTGTTTGTGCAAGTTCTTTTTCTTTCTCATCCTTTGATATATCCAAAAGATATTCGCCTTGTGCAAGTATAACACTGATAGGTGTCCTGAGTTCATGAGAAGCATCTGATGTAAACTGCTTTTCCTGCTTGATTAGGTTTTCAATCTTATCAAGCATATGATTAAGTGTAATTGCCAGATTATGAAGTTCATCCTGCTTTGAATCCGGATTAATTTTTATTCTTTGCTTTATATCGCTTTGAGCAGAAATTTCATTTGCTGTTTTGATAATATTATTAACAGGCATAAATGCCTTTTTAGTAATATAATATCCGCCAAGCGCAGTTAAAAGTAATATTAGCGGGATTACAATGAGAATTATAAAAAATACAGAATTACCAAGAACTTTGGCATAATTTACAGATTCCGCACCCCTTATCCAATATCCACGATTATCGCCCGGTCTTGAGGGTTTGAAAATATCATATACAATGTATTCTTCGCCACCTACATTTTCTCTGCGTAGCTTTTCCATTGAAAAAGGAATTGATGAAACATCATACAAATATTGTCCTACCACATATTCACCGGTTTCAAAATAAATAGAAACATTTTTAAATTCTTCATTACTGTCAACCTGATGAAAAATTTCTCTTGAATGCCTCATACCAACTTTTTGGGCAACCTCTGATACCTGTAATTTTACATCATTTTCAATGTTATCTATAGAAATCTGATAAGAAAGTGTACCGACTACAGTTAAAACAAAGGATATCAACACAAGCATTAAGGCTGTGTACCATATCGTTATTCTTGTTTTTATTGAAGTAAATCGTTTCATCTTAATCTTCCTTTATGATATATCCCACATTTTTCAATGTATGGAGTAGCTTTTTATCATAGTTATCATCAATCTTTTTCCGTAAGTGATGAATATAAACCTTTATAACATCGCTTGAGCCTTCGTATTCATAGTTCCAGATATTTTCCTCAATCTTTTCCTTTGAAACAACGATGCCTTTGTTCCGCATAAGGTATTCAAGAACAGAATATTCCTTTGAAGAAAGTTCAATAATATTTTCTCCGCGTTTTACAACTCTTGTAGCGGTATCTATGCTCAAATCTGCAATTTCCAAAACACTTCCGGTAACATTTTCTTTTACACGGAGCATCGCCCTTATTCTTGCAGACAATACAGCAAACGAAAAAGGTTTTGTAAGATAATCATTTGCTCCGGTATCAAGTCCGGTTATTATATCCTCATCTGAATCCTTTGCAGTGAGCATCAAAACGGGTGTAAGAATTTTCTTTTCACGAATTATCCGTAAAACCTCAAAACCGTTTATTTTCGGCATCATAACATCAAGTATGATTCCGTCATACTGTGTGTTTTCTATATAGTAAATCGCATCCTCACCGTCAAAACAACTGTCAACGGTATAGCCTGCTTTAGTTAATCTTTCATTAAGTGTTTTGTTAAGATGTTTTTCATCCTCTGTAATTAAAAGCCGCATAAAATCACCTACCTTACTATTATTATACAACATTTTTTATGAAATGTAAATTGACGGCTTCACTAAAAAGCAAAGCCGTCTTTGTACTTACTGTATTCTCTGACCTCTGCCGAAGCTCATACCGACATTTGTCTGTGTTCCGATGACAGTGCTTTGACCTGTAATTTCAGTTTCAAAAGTTTCGTCACCGATTTTTATTGTATAGTTTTCTCCTGTTTTTATATTATTTGATGCAATTAAAGCAGCCTTGAAATTACCTTCGGGTGCATATTCATATACAACATTTCCATCATCGTCTGAAACTATAATTTGTTCTTTTGCCGTATGTTGATTTTCACAATAAACTATAATAGTATTTTGCGTAAGCTTGAGATTTCTTTCGTTTCCGCTGCCTGATGCAAGGATAATATTTGCATTTTCGCCTATTGTTGTCTGCCCGTCAGCATCAAGAACACCATTGTTTCCTGTGAATGAGCCTGTCGGATTGGTTGCTTTTATTGTTCCACCATTAATAATCATATTCCCGTTAGCATCAACACAGTCATCTCCGCCACAGAGTTCAAGATATCCGCCATTGATAATAAGACAGTTTTTCATATTTCTGCCCATACCGCCCATATTTCCACCGTACATTCCCATATTGCCATCCATTTGAGGTCTTTGCATCATTGTTTCGTCAGGCGTTTGTCCGGACGGCTCTGCAGGTCTTTCGCCACGCATCGGGAACTCTCCGTTTTGGGGCATAGGAGGAATTTCTCCGTTCATTGGGATGTTGGCACCTTCAGGCATCTCACCGCCTTGCATCTGCATTTGACGATTTCCACGATTACCTTTGTTGCCCATGGGCATTTGTGTGCCATTTGCATCGGTAGCGTTTTCAGGGCGCTGCATTTCGCCCATATTTTCTCTCATTCCTCCGCCTTGCATCATTCCCGAATTACCACCGGTTGCGTTAAGAGCATCATCTGTGGATACTACCGATATAACTCCGTCATTTATTGTCATGACATTTTTACTTTCGATACCTTCGGTAGATTTTGCAACATCAATAACTGTATCAGCCCCACTTATGGTAAGATTGCCGTGAGCAGATATACCTTTGTCATATTTTGAACTTAATGTGAATTTACCGCCTGTTATTTCGATTTCATCCTGACAATGAATAGCATGAGATGCAGAATTTACATTTATTTCTCCGCCTGATATAACCATCATCCATTCGGCATTGATACCCTTAGTTGATTTTTCAAACTCTACATCCGCTTCATCCATTTCCCACATACCTCTGTGTGGGGTTTCCTGTGTAGTTTCTGCCGTAACTTGTGTGGTTTCAATCGGAGTACCATTAGTTTCAATATTGATGCTTCCGCCTGAAATATTAACAATAGATTCGCAGTCGATTCCATCGTTTACAGAAGTTATATTAACTGTTCCGCCTGCCATATTAAAGGTATCATTTATATGAATACCGTCGGAGGTGGCATTGATGGTAATAATGCCATTTTCAATATTTAAATTATCCGATGCCTTTATTCCGTGTCCTGCCATAGATTCAATATCAAGACTTCCGTCACCTTTGATTTCAAGGTTTTCTTTTGAATAGATTGCACCATCTTCGCTGTTTTCGGCAATAAGGTGATTTTCGGTTCCGTCTGTTAAAGTAATATATGCTTTATCTGCCTCTTCTACAAAAATACACGGATTGCTGCTTGATGTAATTTTAGCTCCGCTTAATCTGATTTTAACCTTTTCTTTTGTAGAAATTGTGATATTTCCATCAGAAAGTGTTCCGCTTACGGCAAAATCACCGCCCTGTGTGATTTTAATTTGGGTTTCGGTAATCTCAATCCCTTCACCCTCATAAGTTAAGTCAGAGAGATTGATTGAGCCGATGTTTTCCTTCCAAGAATCATCTTCGTCATCTTCGGATGTGATTGTTACTTTTCTATTATCTTCATCCCAATCTACATCAAGACCAAAGCTTTCAGATATAGCACGGGCAGGTACTAATGTTCTGCCAGAAACAATTTGTGCCGGGACTTCTAATGTAACTGTTTCATATATTGGATTACCTTCTTCATCGGTATCTCCTTTATCAATAGATAGTTCGTTTGAACCAACGTTAAGAGTTATTGTTTTTGAATTCTTTCGTGCCAAAACTGTTTGCGTGTCGCTATCCCACTTTACCAAAGCACCGATTTCTTCAAAAATTTTTCTTAAAGGAACCATTGTACGACCATCAATAATTTCGGGCTTTACATCAAATTCAATGGGCTTTCCATCAAGCTCCACAGTAATTTCATCAGCGGATACGTTTGTTACACCTATAAGCGTACTAACCGCAAGACTTAAACCTAAAATAACTGATAATATTTTTTTCATAGTGATTCACCTCTTTATTTTATTTTTATGGGTGCTGAAACTGCAAGTATAATATTGAGATTACCGTTTCTGCACCTAAGCTCATTTATAAATTTCTGCTCATCTTCATCGTGAAGCATAATAACATTGTAATTAAGTTCAAAGAGTGAGCCTAAATCTGTTGTTTTAATTTTTGTAAGTAAATATTTCTTTGTATATTTCTTCAAGATTTCATCAAATGCACCCTGATAATTAAGGTTTTCGGGAATAGTTATTTTAAGGAGCTTTTGCACCTGTTTCTTTTCAAAGAATCTGAATTTTTCTGCAAGTATCATTATCATACAAAGTATTGCAACAAATATTGCTCCGTATCCGAAAAGACCGACACCGCAGGCAAGACCTGCCGCAATATCAAAGAAGATAAAGCCTATATCTTTAGGATCGCCGGGAGCACTCCTGAAACGGATGATAGAAAGTGTTCCGGCAAGGCTGAATGCTCTTGCAATGTTACTGCCTATAAATAGAATAATTACCGAAAGTATAATCGGGAGCATCAAAAGCGTTACCGCCATAGAGCGTTGATAATTTTCCTCTTGTGTCTTGTAATAAGTAAATCCTATCGCTGCACCGAAAATTACAGCCACAAGCATTGTTATGATTGCTGAACCGATTGTTATATCAGCTGAAACATTTGCTAAAATATTATTAAATAAATTATCCATCTTAAACTACCTCCTTGTATTTATTTTCTGTTTCATAAGTATCGGCATGATTTATCATATTTTTAAATTCAGTACCGTATTTTGAAAATCTTGTTCGTTTTATGTCAAAATCAGCTAATAGATGCGTAAGCCATAAAGGTTTTGCAAGGGAGGTTTTAATTTCCATAAGATAAACATCTTCGGGAAGAAGTTTTTCTCCATAATCCCCTTTTTCCAAAGCTAAATCATATCGTCTTGACCTTATGTTCAAATCAAAGGATATTCTTAAATCCCTATTGCCTTTTTCAAAATATGCAATTCTGTCATAAGCTAAGTACAGCTTTGGGGATAAATTATAGATTTTCAAGAAATATTCAAGCTCGTGAAGTACCTGAGTATTCATATAATCCTTATGCTCCGGTGCTTTTCCTGATTCAAGAAAGTTGTATGCTTCATTTAACTTCAGTTTAGTTCTGCGTTTATTTACAATGCCTTTGAATTTCTTTTTGATTTCAAGAAACACTTTTGAATATTCATCCGGTATGCCATAAGCACGAAGTCTTAATTTTTCCTTATAATCAGGTTTTGATAATGATGTCCTTATCAAGTAATCATCGGGAGTATCAAAATAAATATTAGAGATAGTATATGGTGTATGTCCTTCATTGTGGGAATCCATATCCATATGTTCATCTAATATTTTTATGATTTTTTCAAAAGTTTCTCGGTCTATCATATATTTGTGTTCATATCTGTTAAATACCTCTATTGCCACTTTTGGCACCTCCTGCCTGATTAAATAATATCATCGTAAAGTTAAATTTAAGTTAATTATTGCATAATTTTAATTTCTTTTCCGTCAGATAAAACCGAAATATTGCCATTCCTGGTACTGTAAATTTCGCTTTTAACGAATTCTAAAATTGAAATGGTTTCATCTTCTGCCGGATTTTTATCGCTATCGCAAATTACCGAGTAAGTCGGATTTACAGTCGTAATAAATTTTTTTGTATTTTTATTAGCTTTTCCGTGATGGGGAACTTTAAGAAAGTCATATTGTCTGCCAAATTCAGAAAGAACTTCTGTAAGTCTGTCTGCTTCTGAATCTCCCGTAAAGAGGAATGTGTTGTCTCCGTGTGTTACCGAAATCACTAACGAAAAATCATTATCACCTTCTGCATAGGATTGCTTCTTGGGAACAGAAACCTCAAAAACCACATCATCAAGAGTAAAATATGTATCTTCCGTAAGAGATGTAATCTGTAACTCTTTATCGCTAACAGTTTTCAGATATTCTTCATATTCATCGTTATTTCCCTCATAATTGGGAACAATGATGTTACTTGCAGTTACATTATCCATCACTTCGGGAAAACCGCCTACATGGTCTTTGTCAAAGTGAGTGATAAAGATGTAATCAACATTTGAAATGCTTTTTTCTTGCAGCAATTCCACAAGCTCATCGCCGTCATCTTTTTCTCCGCAGTCAAGGATAATACTGTGGTTTTCTGTCTGCATAAAGATAGCATCTGCCTGACCTGCTTTTATTACAGTAAAATCAAAAGTCCCCGTTACGGCAGGTATCTCAGTTTTTATATCACTTTGCTTTTGACAACCGCTAAAGACAATGATTAATGCAAACACTAAAATAACAATTTTTCTTTTTTTCATAGCAAGAATCAACACCTTTCTTAATATATAGGTAATTATATCAATCGAAAGTTAAAGTAAAGTTAATACAAATAGGTCTCATTGGAATAAAATTTTATTAAACGAAAAAAATTAAAGTACTCGCAGCATTTTTAATAGCGTTTAAAAATTAATCAATCTCCGGCTATGAGGGAACACAGCTGCAAAGGAAAATAGAAATCTCAATCGGGCATTACAGTGATTTGTCAAAAATGGCAAAGTCCGGGGGTGATTAAGAGCTCAAACTTAAAGCTGATAAAAAATCAGACTGATTACAAATAAGTATCATCAGCTGTCAAAGAAAAGCGGACTGCCTACACGCACGGAAGGATTGCAGTCGGCTGTAAAAGGTCTTGAAACTAATAACGTTAAATTGTCGGAGTTGCCTGTTTGTCAATGCTGAGCGGTTACGGATGGAGCAGCCTTTTTGAGGATTAAATTCTTACTCGATATAGATAATTTTGGAAAATATTTTTATCCGAACGGAAACTATTAAATTCTATAATCTTTAGGTGTAACACCTGTGTTCTTTTTAAATTCACGACTAAAAAAGCTTGTATCAGTATATCCTGATTGAAAAGCCACTTCGGTTACCGAATACATACCGGACGCAAGCAACTCTTTTGCGTGAGATATTTTCAGTTCATTAATATATTTAACGGGTGATGTACCGTAATAGGTTCTAAAAATCTTTCTGAAATATTCTGGTGTTATTCCGCACATGACAGACAGCGCTTCAATGTCGATATGCTGCTTGGTATATTCCTTATGAATGTACTCAATTCCCGGTTTAATTATCTCTAATTTTGCATTTGAAAGATATTCGGAAAAATACTCTTGTTGTATATTATAAATAATTTGATACAGTTCAGCCTTGCATTTCATAATATATCCACGACTCTTATATTCCCAAACGCTCTGTGAAGTTTTAAAATGTGCTAAAACAGAAACTATATTTTTAATTTTTATCATAAATGGTGCAAAGCTTTTTTCTTCCGAAATATCAAAGTTAATTGCATAGCAATCTCCTGCAACTTCGGCGTAAACCTCGTAATTTGAATGTTTAGGAAGATATATTATTTCATTTGGTCTTACTGTTATTTTTGTACTATCATCAAAAATGTATGTTTTAATACCGCTTGTATGGAACGCAAGCCCATGTCCTGACCGATTTCTGTGGATTTTCATTCCCATACCTTTGCCCACATAACAGGAAAGTAGAATTTTATCTATGTTAAAGTCATATTCCATAAAATCCTTCACGGCTGCATCACCTCTGTTAAATATTATAAACTTTTGTTTTTAAATAGTCAAGTTGTTTTGAAATATTAATTGACAAAAAAATATAAATCATTTAATATACAGACGTATTGGAATATAGAATACATATAAGGAGTTTTTATTATGTTTAAAACATTTAATGAGGACAGAACATTTATTGAAAGGAAATATCATAATCCCGATAAGGAATTTAATCCTTATGCAAGAATGGCATATCACGGAACCGGCTACGATGAGGAAAGCGGGCTTGATGATGAAGAAATTTTAGCCGGTCTCAATAAGCTGCATCCGCAAATTAAGAATTTGCCTCATCCTGTTGCAAAAGCAAAGGCTTTGAAATATGTTCTTGAAAATGAAAGACTATATATCAACGAACATGATTATTTTGTCGGAATGTATTCACTTAACCGACTTGCCGACACAGTCACATTTCATAAATGGAATGACGCTGTTTATCGTAACAAAAGATTACCGGGGCTTGTAAAGCTTGAAAATGACTTTAACAGTTCAGGGGCGGCATCTATATGGCCGGATTACGACCATGTTGTTCCTGATTGGGATTCGCTTATGAGGCTGGGTTTCAAAGGTGTGAAAGAGCGTGCACAGAAATATAAAGAGCAACGTATGCAGAGCGGAGTACTTACAGAAGAACAGCAAGCATTTTTTGACGGTATTGAAATAGAATACAGTGCAATCATTGATTTTATAAACAGAATGTATAAGTTTGCCCTTACCAAAAAACACGAAAAGGCGGAAAAAATAGCCGCTTGCTTAAAACAGCTTTGTGGCGGCGCACCCACGAATATATACGAGGCAATGCAGCTTATTTATCTTTATTTTATAATATCTGAATGTATTGACCACTATCAGGTGCGCTCTTTGGGGAACGGCTTGGATAACACCCTTTACTCGTTCTATAAGCACGATTTGGAAAACGGAACCTTTACAAGAGATGAAATAAAGGAATATATCGCATATTTTCTCATGCAATGGTCTGCAATAGGGAACTATTGGGGGCAGCCGTTTTATATTGGAGGCAGCAAACTTGACGGCAGTACAAAGATAAATGATTTGTCCTATGATATCATAGAAGTTTATGATGAGCTGGAAATTTACAATCCAAAGATACAAATAAAATACAATAATAATATTCCGCTTGATTTTCTGAATAAAATACTTGATATGATAAGACGCGGTCAAAACTGTTTTGCATTCTGCTGTGAGCCGGGAATGATGAAGGCTGTTATGAGTTATGGTGCTACTTATGATGAGGCTCTTAATATGGATATACGGGGATGCTATGAAACAGGTGTCAGAGCAAATGAGGTGTCTACCTCAACAGGATATGTTAATGCGGCAAAAGCAGTTGAATATGTGTTTTCAAACGGATATGATAATCAATGTGGCAAGCAGATAGGCATTAAAACCGGAGAAATCGACAGCTTTTCATCATTCGAGGATTTTTACAGAGCAGTCCTGCTGCAGTGGGAGTATCTCATAGAAAAATCTATTGAAATAGGAAATGATTATGATAAGTATTTGGGATATGTCAATCCGTCATCCATGTACAGTGCTACAATTGAAACAAGTCTTAAAAATGCCTTTGACGCCTACGGCGGCGGTGTAAAATTTAATAACAGCGCCATGCTTAACTGCGGTTTTGCAAGTCTTGTTGACTCTGTAATGGCGGTAAAAAAATTTGTGTATGACAGAAAAGAGACTACAATGAGCGAACTGAAATCAGCACTTGACAATAACTGGGACGGATACGAAAGATTGCGTGCGAAGCTGCGCAGTTGTCCTTATAAATACGGCAACGGTAATGCGGAAACGGATATGTATGCAGAAATGATGGCAAGATATTTTGCAAACAAGGTTAATAACAGACCGAATGCCCGTGGTGGCGTCTATAAGGCGATTATGCATTCTGCAATGCAGTTTGTATGGCAGGGTAATAAAACCCCTGCAACACCTGACGGAAGAAAAGCAGGAGAGGAGTTGTCAAAAAATGCTTCGCCGGTTCCCGGGATGGACAAAAACGGTGTTACGGCATTAATAAATTCAGCCATCTTGCTAAATCCCACACTGTACCCCGAAAGCTTTTGTGTGGACATTATGCTTCACCCGTCGGCGGTTGAGGGTGATGATGGATTGGCGGCAATGAAGTCGTTGCTCGACACCTATATGGAAAACAATGGAATGAGCATGCAGATAAATGTATTTAATTCTGAGGTTTTGAGAGATGCGCAGAGAAATCCGGATAAATATAAAAACCTGCAGGTTCGTGTATGCGGTTGGAATGTGCTTTGGAATAATTTAAGCCGTGCCGAGCAGGACGCATATATTTTAAGAGCGGAGACAATACAATGAATACAAATATAAAATCAGTTCTAATGATAGGACAGTCAAACATGGCAGGAAGAGGGGATTTTGATGAAGTCCCGGAAATCATTAATCCCAACTGCTATATGCTTAGAAACGGACGTTGGCAGCCAATGAGAGAGCCCATAAATCCTGATAGATGTATTTGGGGTTATTATCACAGCGGTAGGGGTCTTGCCGCATCATTTGCTGATGAATACGCCAAATATTATAACGAGAAAATAGGACTAATCCCCTGCGCCGACGGCGGTACCTCTCTTCAGCAATGGATGCCCGGAGAAGTCCTTTTTGATAATGCCGTAAACAATGCCAAATTAGCACAGCGAAGTTCAGAGATAATTGCTGTAATATGGCATCAAGGAGAAAATGACAGTATAGACGAAACTGACGCAAAAACATACGGCGAACGATTCATTAAAATGATAACAAGTATCAGAGATAAACTGGGTAATTCCGATATACCCGTAATTGTCGGAGGTTTGGGCGATTTCGCAAAAAATTATGAAAACGGAAAATTAAAATATATCGACACGGTAAATCATACACTAAAAGAATTACCGAAACAGCTTCACCGCTGTGGATTCGCAAGCGCAGACGGATTAACTGACAGGGGAGATGGAATACATTTTAATTCGGCTTCATACAGGGTTCTCGGGAAAAGATATTTTGAAGAATTTAAAATATTATACAACAGGAGTTAGTTATGAAAGCAAAAATATTTGATGTAAAGCGGTTTGCCGTGCATGACGGCGACGGAATAAGAACAACAGTATTTTTTAAGGGCTGTCCGTTAAAATGTGTATGGTGTCATAATCCGGAGGGCATTACTTATAAGCCGCAGCTCGCATATTACAAAAATAAGTGTGTGTCATGCGGAGAATGTGTAAATATATGCTACCAAAATGCACATAGTTTAAAAAACGGGCTACACATCTTTCAACGAGAAAACTGTATATCATGCGGAAAATGTGTAAGTACATGTTTATCCGAGGCATTGACAATATACGGAAAAGATGTCACGATTGATGAGCTTATGCCGCTTCTTTTAGAAGATAAGGCTTTTTATAAGACATCGGGAGGCGGCATAACGTTGTCTGGCGGAGAATGTCTTTCTCAGGCGAATTTCTGCGCTGAACTTTTAAAAAAGCTGAAAGTAGAAAATATACATACTGCGGTAGACACATGCGGATTTGTTTCTAAAGAAGCAATTAGTAAAGTCATTCCGTATACAGATATATTTTTGTATGATATAAAGGCGATTGACGAAGATGTTCATATAAGGTGCACAGGACATAAAAATAAGCCTATATTAGAAAATTTAAAATATATAGACTCGTGCGGGAAAAACATTGAAATCAGAATTCCTTATGTACCGAATTATAATGACAATCAAATTGAGAAAATAGCTGCTTTTTTAAATGAAATAAAAAACATAACTAAGATACGGCTGCTGTCCTATCATAATTATGCCGGATCAAAATATAACTCTCTTGGTATGGTAAATACTTTACCTCAGGATCTGCCTGACAAAAACGAACTTCATGAAGCAAAGTATTTATTAAAAAAACATAGGACTATTATATGAAGATATCGGCAAGCTTTGGTACAACAAAGATGAAGTCGGAATCTATTCGTATATGACCAATGACGAAAGAGGCACATATAATTACTTGACACTTGTTTGACACCGAATTTGGGTGTCAAACATTGTCAGACATCAACATTTATCATTATGACAACAAAAATATAAAAACCTTGCAAGCCTGATAAATACAGTGTTTGCAAGGTTTTTACCTTGGTACACCATCACGGGCTCGAACCGTGGACACCCTGATTAAGAGTCAGGTGC
>JAEDEG010000139.1 GCA_016293435.1 Clostridia bacterium | reverse complement strand
CTGTCAGATACATATGACAGAGCTTGTCCTTTGTGTACATACTGTCCTTCATATACCTTGATATCGCTCGATAGAGATGCGTATTTGCAGGTATAGTCGCCGGAGGTTATCACAATATAATTACCTAAATTGATATCGTATCCCACCTCAGATACCAAGCCTTCTTCGGAAGCACACACTTCGCTATCGATCGGACAGTTTATATCAATTCCGCGGTGAATACGCCAATCGTCCAAGGTTGCACTGTATACAGGAACATCTATGCTGTATGCTTTGCCAATGGTTCCGTATACGGGAGTATAAAAATCATATGATGCTTTTTGAGAGGGGGCATCTTGTGTAGGTTCATTATCTTGTGCAGGTTCAATATCCGCATTATCGCCCGGCTGTTCGGGTGTCTGTTCATATTCGATAGATTCGAGTGCACGCTCTACATCCTCCTGCGTAAACTCATAACCGGTATGAGCTTCAAGATTTTCCTGAACTGTTTTTACATCTTTTTTTCCATTATTATCGGTAATTGCAGCTGTTATTACGCACAAAATCAGTATGCATACGGAAAAAGCTATGCGGTACGCACCTTTTCCATTTAAAAAAAATTTTTTTAACTTATTCATGAATAACGTCACCTCTTTTGTATGTTTTCCATATTTACATTATTCATACATATTATCCATGCTTGTTCCCGGGTAATAATGAGATAAAATTTCGGTGTAGCTCTTTCCCTCTTTTGCCATAGCATTAGCCCCGTATTGGCTCATACCAACACCGTGTCCGCTACCAAAAACCTTAAATTTTATCTTTTCGGCATCTTCAGCAATCTCAAATGAGGCAGATTTTAGTGAAAGCGCACTCCTGATATCTTTGCCTTTGACCGGTTTGCCTCCGACGATAACATAATCAACATTGCCACCCTCGGTAAGGGCAATCTCCCCTATCAAGTTTGTATTTGAAGCGTTTTCGAAATTAAGATTATACTTTTCGTTTAACAAATTTATAAAATCGTTTTTGGAAAAGCTTACCTCGGTTATATAATCTGATTTTTGAACATCGCCAAAACTGTCTACAGAAACAAGGTAAGGAATATCTCCTCCCCACACATCATGGGCATTTTCGGTTTTGCCGTCACTGCATGAGTGAAATACCGTTAGTGCAGGGGTGCCGTCGTAGCAAAGATACTCTCCTCGAGTTGACTCAACTGCTGATTTAATTTTATTATAATTTTTTTTGAAATCATTACCCCATTTATCTTGCATTTCATTATAGCTGCAGTATGCCTGACAGTGTGCAAAATTCGTGCAGATATCTGCACCGTTATGAGAGACATCTGATTTGTTATATTTTTGCATTGAGTATGTTCTTGCTGCTACAGCTTGAGCCTTTAGTGCTTCTGTTTCAAATACGGATGGCATTTCGGCTGCAACAACCGAAATCAGATACTCCTCCGTATAGAGATTGTATACCTTATCATCCGATACATTGTATACTTTTATTTTTTCACCAAAATTTATTTTCTGTGTGTGAAAAAGCTTGAGCAATATAAATGGGATTAATATAAACAATATACATAAAAATGCAAGTTTGAATAACAAATCCTTCATTTTTGACACCATCCAATAAAATAATCCAACAAAAATTAACAACCCACATGTACTATTATATTATTTTTTTGTAATATATAGAACTTATTTCAAAAGAGAGTTGATTTGCAAGAATTTTTGTGTTATAATGCATATAATATAGATTCAGAGGTGATTAAGATTGGAAAACATAAACAGCAGAATGAGTGAACTGACAAAAAAAGCACAAGAGTGCTACTTTGTTGATCCGTCTGAATATAATAAATACAATGTTAAAAGAGGACTCAGAAACAAAGACGGTTCCGGTGTTCTTGCCGGCTTTACAAACATAAGCGAGGTTCATGGCTACATAATGAGTGAGGACGAAAAAACCGCAATTTTGGGTGAGCTTTCATACAGAGGCTATGATATCAATGATTTGGTTTCTAATGCAGGAATTAATAAAAGATACGGTTTTGAAGAAATTTGTTATCTGCTGCTTATGGGAACACTGCCCAAAAAAGATGAGCTTGAAATTTTTTGTCAGTATCTCGCAGAAAACAGGGAACTGCCGGAGTATTTTATAGAAGATATGATTCTAAAAGCTCCAAGCCGCGACGTAATGAATAAAATGGCAAGATCGGTGCTGACATTATATTCATATGATGACAATCCCGATGAATGTACTATAGAAAATATTATGCGTCAATCTATACAATTGATTGCAAGGATGCCCCTTATAGCGGTATACGGTTATAATGCCAAAAGGCATCATTTTGATAAAAAGAGCCTTATTCTGCATCAGCCCAAGCCGCATTTGAGCATTGCAGAAAATCTTCTCAGAATGTTAAACCCTAACAAAGAGTTTACCAACTTTGACGCAGAGGTTTTGGATACGGCTCTCATGCTTCATGCAGAGCACGGCGGCGGTAACAATTCTGCTTTTACATGCAGAGTGCTTTCTTCGTCGGGTACCGATACATATTCGGCCATTGCAGGTGCAATAAGCTCACTTAAAGGGCCGAAGCATGGCGGTGCAAATGTGCAGGTTATAAAAATGATGGATAACATCATGAAAAACGTTGGCGATTGGACTAACGACAACGAAATATACGATTATCTCGAAAAAATTGTACGAAAAAGAGCTAACGACAGAAGCGGTCTTATATATGGAATGGGTCATGCCGTATATACCCTTTCGGATCCGAGAACCAATCTGCTAAAAGAAAAAGCCGAAAAGCTCTCCAAGCAAAAAAATCTCAGTGAAGAATTTGAGCTGTATACAAGAATTGAAAAGCTTGCTCCGAAGGTTTTTGCCGATGTGAAAGGAGACACCAAGCAGCTTTGTGCAAATGTCGATTTTTATTCCGGATTTGTATATAAAATGCTAAATATTCCCACAGAAATGTATACTCCCATTTTTGCAATTGCAAGAGTAGCCGGCTGGTGCGCACATCGACTCGAAGAAGTTTTGTGCAGCGGAAGAATCATCAGACCGGCATATAAGAGCTTGGCCAAGAAAACTGCCAAAGAATATGTTCCGATTGACGAAAGATAATTAAAAAGCTCAGCAATGCTGTCAATGCAGTTTTGCTGAGCTTTTTTATCAGAAATTGAAATATTTTTTTGCGTTATAGTAGCAAATATCTTTGATTATAATCTCAAGATTCTTCCAATCTTTGGGATATTCACCATTATCTACAAAGCCTCCAACAAGATTACAGAGTATTCTTCGGAAATATTCGTGACGCGGATAAGAAACAAAGCTTCTGGAATCGGTAAGCATGCCAACAAAACCGCCGAGCATTCCAAGGTTTGCGAGTGCAGACATCTGCTGTTCCATACCATCTTTGTTGTCATTAAACCACCAGCCGGAGCCAAATTGTATTTTGCACTTGTAGGGGGCTCTTTGGAAGTTGCCGAGCATTGTACCCAAAACATAGTTATCTTTGGGATTCAAGGTGTAGAGTATGGTTTTGGGGAGTGAGTCTGCGCTGTCAAGATTATCGAGGAAACGCGAAAGCTTCTCAGCAATACAAAGGTCATTTATTGAGTCAAATCCCGTATCAGGGCCGAGTTTTTGAAACATTCTTGTATTGTTGTTTCGCAAAGCACCTATATGAAGCTGCATTGTCCAGTCAAGCTCGGAATACTTAGCTGCGCAAAACGAAAGTATTGCGGTTTTGTAGGCTTGTTCATCTTCGGAAGATATATCGCTGCCTGACATTTTGGCTTTGAAAACAGCCTCGGCGTCTCCCGAGCCAAATGGAACAAACTCAAGTGCATGATCCGAAAGTCTGCACCCCATATCGTTGAAATACATAATACGGCTATTGAGCCATTTGAGCAATTCGTTATAGCTCTTTACACCGATTTGATTTATGTATTGGGTAAATCCGGGTTTATTGATTTCTACACATTTGTCGGGTCTGAAAGTTGGCAGAACTCTGCATGCAAAGCCCTCTTCTTTCAGCTGTTTGTGATATTTCAAATCATCGGCAGGATCATCTGTTGTACAAATGATCTCAACATTGGATTTTAAAATAAGATTTTTTGCAGTAAAATCATCCCTTGCCAAAAGCTCATTACATTTGTTCCAAATCATTTCGGCCGTATTTTCATCTAAAGTCTCGTCTATATCAAAATAGCGTTTGAGTTCAAGATGAGTCCAGTGATAGAGAGGATTGCCTATAAGCATGGGCATTACGGATGCAAATTTTTTGAATTTTTCAAAGTCATCTGCATTTCCGGTTATATATTCCTCATCAACACCTGCACTGCGCATTTGTCTCCACTTATAGTGATCTCCGCCGAGAAACAAATCATATGCATTTTTAAACTTATAGTCCTCGGCAATTTGACGCGGGATCAAATGACAGTGATAATCTATTATCGGAAGATCCTTTGCATATTCGTGGTACAGTTTTTTGGCACTTTCGCCTTTTAAAATAAAATCATCATTAATAAAACTCAAAGTGTAACACCATCCTTAAATATAGATATTTCGCTAAATCCGTTTTGTTCGTTCAACGCCTCTTTGCCTTCGGCCACGGCAATTACAAGCTCTGTGAGTTCGTCGGTTAATTTTTGCATTGAAACGCCCGACAGAAGACGTCCGGCATCAAAATCTATCCAATTCGGTTTTTTTGCCGCGAGAGAAGAATTGGTTGATATTTTGACCGTGGGGACAGGTCCGCCGAACGGAGTGCCTCTGCCGGTTGTAAAAAGTACAATATGGGCTCCGGCACATGCAAGGTTTGTAACAGCAACCAGATCATTGCCGGGACCGTTTGCCAAAGTCAAACCGGGCATGGTTATTGATTCACCGTAGGAAATAACATCGGTAACCGGTGCAAGTCCGCCCTTTTGAACACAGCCGAGTGATTTTTCTTCTAAGGTTGTAATACCGCCCTTTTTATTTCCGGGAGAGGGATTTTCATATATTGGCTGATTGTGGTCTATAAAATATTTTTTGTAGCTGTTTATCATGCTGACACATTTGTCAAAAACATCTTTGTTTGTACAACGCTCCATGAGCAAATGCTCGGCGCCGAACATCTCGGGAACTTCTGTCAAAACGCAGCTTGCACCCACCTCAACAAATTTGTTGCACAAAGAGCCTACAAGCGGATTGGCAGTGATGCCGCTGTAGCCGTCGCTGCCGCCACATTTGAGCCCAATTTTGAGCTTTGAAACCGGCACATCTTTACGAACATCTTTTGAAGCAAGTTCTTTGAGCTCATCAATTATCTTTTTTGCCTCGGCATATTCATCTTTGCAATCCTGACAATTTAGGAAACGCACTCTGGCTGTGTCATATTCTCCAAGCACTCTTTTGAAAACATCAATATTGTTATTTTCACATCCGAGACCGAGAACAAGAACACCTCCGGCGTTGGGATGCTTAACAAGCCCTGAGAGGATATGCTGTGTTATTTTCATATCATCACCAAGCTGCGAACAACCAAAGGGATGTGAAAAATATTTGACAGAGCACATTTGTGCAATTTTTTGAGCTGTTTTATTTATACAGCCTACTGTATTTACAACAAAAATATCGTTGCGGATACCGATTTGACCATTATACCTAATGTAAGCCTTGAAGGTCTTCTCTGAAGCTTTGGGAATAATGCCGTAATCCTTATGCTTGTATGTATATTCAGACATATCGCTGAGATTGGTTTTCATATTATGAGAATGAACATGAGCATCTTTTTTTATATCTTCGGTGGCATGCCCTATCGGAAAACCGTATTTTATTATATCTTCTCCGCACGCGATATCTTTAAGAGCATATTTATGACCGTCATCAAGATTAACATATACATTATCTTTATCATTAATTATAAGTCTTTTTTCCAATGTATTTCTCCACTCCTTCGGTCAAATATTCAAGATTGGTATCCCAATATTCTTCTTTTGAAAGAATTTCATTTACAGATGCAGTCTTCATAAATTTTATGATATCTTCGGCATCATTTGTCATATCTGTGCGGTAAAAATCTATAAGCTTTGCAAACGAAAACAGCAAGCGCTCAGGCATCTTATTAAAACGTTTGATATATTCCAATATAGACGGAAGCACTCTGACTTTGAACTTACTTACGGAATTTAAAGCTATTGATGAACAAAGGTGCTTAATATAAGGATTTTCAAAACGTTCGAAAACATCGTTTGCATAGGATTTGAGCTC
>JAEDEG010000138.1 GCA_016293435.1 Clostridia bacterium | reverse complement strand
CGAGGCGATAGCGAGAGGCTATTGCTCAAAGCTTTGCCTTGCCTGCCTTCTGCACGACGGCGCAGAGGCATATATGTCCGATGTTACCACTCCGGTAAAAGAAAAATTGCCCGACTATCGCAAATATGAGGACAAGCTGTTAGACATGATATATCAAAAATATACAGGTGAGCTGGCAGAGTATGAAAAACAGCTTGTATACAAGGTAGACAAGGATCTTTTGTATTATGAGTTTTATCATTATACGGGCATAGAATTGTCCCCAAAGCCTGAAATAAAGACCAGGCCGATTTTTGAATTTAAAGATTTTTCAGAGGTTAGAGATGAGTTTTTGAATATGTTTGACAAGTTAATTAAATTATTGGGAGGTAGCTATGTCAGATAAGGTAAATATTTTGGGGGTAAAGGTTGATAAAGTCAACACAGAGCAGGCCTCCGATAAAATAATAGAATATATCCAAAACGGTGACATGGGCAAAAGCGTGTTCACACCAAATTCTGAGATTATAATGATGGCATACCGTGACAAGGAGTTTTGCAATTTGCTCAATAGCTCCGATATTCTCACTGCCGACGGAATAGGCGTTGTATATGCTTCCAAAATTGTTAAGAATCCAATTTTTGAAAGAGCGGCAGGCTTCGATATTGCGTGTCGCAGCTTAGAAAAGCTTTCAGATATCGGCGGCACACTTTATCTTTTTGGTTCAAAGCCCGGTGTTGCCGAACAAGCAGGTAAAAATATAACCGCAAAGTATCCCGGCGTAAAAATTGTGGGCTGCAGTGACGGATATTTTGATGAGGCAAAGGAGCAGACAATTATCAAAAATATTCAAAAATCCCGCCCCGATTTGCTTTTTGTGTGCCTTGGTGCACCCAAGCAGGAAAAGTGGATAAATGAACACAAAAACGAGATTAACGCAAAGGTTTGCATGGGCATAGGCGGCAGTCTCGACGTTTTTGCCGGCAATGTAAAGCGTGCGCCCGAATTTTATACAAAGCATGGCATAGAATGGCTCTATCGCCTTGCAAAACAGCCATCGCGTTTTGTAAGAATGCTCGACCTTCCGCGCTTTGGCTTTAAGGTAATTTTAAAGGGAAGGAAGTTCCCTCAGGAATGAAAGGAATAAAAAAATGAATGTAGAATTACTCCAATACAATCCCGACTGCGAAAAAATTGTTGCCGCAGCGGCAAAGCTGTGCTACTCTTCGTCTCAGATAGATGGAATATTAAGCGGTCTCGATACAGAAAAAACAGTTAATTTTATAAACCGTCTCATGAGCATGGGGCACGAAAGTCCAATCGAACACATAAGCTTTACCTTTGGCATAGAGGGAATATCGCGCAGTCTGCTTGCTCAGATTACCCGTCACCGCATAGCATCTTACAGTGTCAAATCTCAGCGCTATGTAAATGAAGGACAGTTTGAATATGTAATACCCAAAGAAATTGAAAGCGACGAAAAGGCCAAAGCAATTTTTATAAAGGCTATGGAGGATGACGAAAAGACCTACAACGAGCTTTGTGAAATTTTGAGCCAAAAGCATTATAACGCATTTATCGCAGAAGGCATAGACGAAAAAAAGGCAAAATCCCGTGCAGAAAAAAAGGCAATCGAGGATGCTCGCTATGTGCTTCCAAATGCCTGCGAAACCAAGATGATTGCCACATTTAATGCCCGCAGTCTCATAAACTTTTTTCATCATCGCTGCTGCGAAAGAGCCCAGTGGGAAATAAGGGACCTTGCATGCAAAATGCTTGAGCTCGTAAAAGAGGTTTGTCCAACCATATTCAGGGTGGCAGGCCCCAAATGCGTTTCGGGTCAGTGCCCCGAGGGTGCTATGACCTGCGGCAAAATGGCAGAAAAAAGAAAGCTCTTTTTAGGACAGGAATGATACATATGAATAATAAGGATTTTAAGCTAATAGTTGTGGAGGGCGTAGATTCCAGCGGAAAGGCAACTCAGTCTGCACTCTTAAAAGAAAAGCTCTCGGCAATGGGAAAAAATGTGGTTAATGTAGAATTTCCCAACTATGCCTCCGAAAGCTCTGCGGTTGTAAAAATGTATTTGAACGGAGATTTCGGACAAGACCCCAATGCCGTTAGTCCTTATGCGGCATCAATGTTTTTTGCGGTGGATAGGGCAGCCTCCGTAAAGGTTACATGGAAAGAGTTTTTTTCAAACGGCAATATTGTAATTGCCGATCGCTATACCACCTCCAACATGGTTCACCAGGCTTCCAAAATCACAGATATTAATCAGAAGTCGGAGTTTCTTGATTGGCTTTCCGACCTTGAATACAATAAGCTTGAGCTCCCAAAGCCCGATATGGTCATTTTTTTGGATATGCCGGTTGAAAATGCCTGTCAGCTTATGGCATCGAGAGCCAACAAAATTAATAATTCTGATGTTTTGGATATCCATGAAAGCAATTGGGAGTACCTTGAACAGTCATATAACAATGCTGTTTTTGTAGCAAAAAAGTATGATTGGGAGATTATTCATTGTGCAAAATACGGAAAAGTGAGAACAATTGAAGAAATTTCTCACGAAATACTTGAAAAAATTCAAAAAGTGTTGTAAAATAAGTAGCGGATGTGGGGTTAACTTGGTGATCGCGCATCCGTCAAATACATTTGCGCTTGTAGCTCAGTTGGATAGAGTGTCAGACTCCGACTCTGAAGGTCGTGCGTTCGAATCGCATCAAGCGTATCAGGCTGTTTCTTTGTACATATTTGTATTTTAAGAGACAGCCTTGCTTTTAATATGCTATATAACTAAATTAAGATGTCCCCCGCCTCTATAGGCGGCGGGTGACATTTAATTTTTTCAGTGGGAGTTCAATCTCCCACTGAAAACGTTGAATGACGCGGCTTTGCCGCTTATTGAAAGAGAGGCGATGTTTTTACTATGGTTAAACATGTAATTTTATGGAATTTGAAAAGTGAGCTTTCTGACGAAGAAAAATCAAAGGTTATGGCAGATGCCAAAAGAGAGCTCGAAGCCTTGAAGGGCAAAATACCCGGTCTTATTGACATTAAGATAAATATCAAAGGGCTTGCATCCTCCAATGCCGACATGATGCTCGATTCCTCATTTGAAAGCGAAGAAGCGCTCAGAGGCTATGCTGTGCATCCGCTTCATGTTGCGGCTGCTGATAATTTTGTAAGACCCTACACAGCATCAAGAAGCTGTCTTGATTATATCGTCTGAGTGTATATGCAGACAATAAATTCTGTTGATTAAACCTATTTGGTGGTGATAAAATGATAGCACTTATAACAGGAGCAAGCTCCGGTCTCGGCTGGGATATGGCTCATATTCTGTCTGAAAAAGGTTATGATATAATTGCAGTTGCCAGACGCCGCGACCGTCTGGAAAGACTGCAGCAGGAACTGAAAACCAATGTTGAGATTGTAGCTTGCGACGTTTCTGATACAGAGCAGTGCATAGGCCTTGCTCGCTATGCACCTAAGACCGATGTATTTATAAACAATGCCGGCTTCGGCGTATTTGGTCAGCTTTGTTCAAATGATCTCGACAGTGAGCTCAAAATGATTGAGACAAATGTCCGCGCAGTGCATATTCTGACAAAGCTCTTTGCAAAAGAGTTTCAAAAGCGCGGAAACGGATATATTCTAAATGTTGCATCTCTTGCGGCATTCTTTCCCGGTCCGCTTTTCGCGGCATACTATGCGTCAAAGTCATATGTACTTCGCATCAGCCAGGCTCTTTGTGAAGAACTTCGTAGACAAGGCAGCAGCGTTAGCGTAAGCGTTTTGTGCCCGGGGCCTGTACATACCGAGTTTGGCGAGGTTGCAAAGGTTAAATTCGGCACAGGTACCGAAAAAGCAGGGAAAAAAATAATTCTCACAAGCCATGATGTGGCAGACTATGCGATAAGAAAAATGTTTTTGGGCAAGCAGGTTATAATACCCGGTACACTGATGAAAGCAGCAGCATTTTTGCGTCATATTCTGCCCGATAAGGCGTTGGCGAGGGTGGTTTATGCCATCCAGAGAAAAAAATGTATTACAAAATAACTGATGACAAGGGCAGATTTATCAAAGCTGAATTTGTCTGATTCAATAACATGTTGGGGTGATATAATGAAATATACAGCAAAAGAAACAAGATACGATACAATGCCGTATCGCTATTGCGGCAAAAGCGGCTTGAAGCTGCCTGCTCTTTCTCTCGGCCTTTGGCACAATTTCAGTGAGGTTGACGATTATGACAATATGGTCGATATGCTTACCACAGCTTTTGATATGGGAATTACTCATTTTGACCTTGCCAACAACTATGGCAGACCCGTGGCGGGTTCAGCCGAGACAAACTTTGGCAAAATATTAAAAAGCGAGCTTTCTGCCTATCGTGACGAAATGCTTATTTCCACCAAGGCGGGGTACTATATGTGGCCCGGACCTTACGGAGATTTTGGCAGCCGTAAATATCTGATATCAAGTCTCGATGCCAGTCTCAAACGAATGGGTCTTGATTATGTTGATATTTTTTATCATCACCGCATGGACAAAAATACCCCTCTTGAAGAAACTATGGGAGCTCTTGCCGATATTGTACGCGGCGGCAAGGCGCTTTATGTTGGTATTTCAAATTATGATGCCGAAACTGCCAAAAAAGCGGAGAGCATTTTGAAGTCGATGGGCGTTCACTGCCTTATTCACCAGATGCGTTTTTCCATGCTCGACCGCCATGTAGAAACAGAGGGTATTATAGAATCAACTCATTTTGCAGGCATGGGTTCAATTGCTTTTTCTCCACTTGAACAGGGCATACTTTCTGACAAATATCTGAAAGGCATACCGGCAGATTCCAGAGCAGCAAAGCCTGATACATTTCTCTCGGAAGACAGAATAACTCCCGAGCTTCTCTGCAAGGTTTCGGCTTTAAATAAGGTTGCAAAATCCAGAGGCCAGAGCCTTTCTCAGATGGCAATAGCATGGCTGCTCGGAGTGGGCGGTGTTACGAGCGTGCTTGTGGGTGCGAGCAGCAGTGCTCAAATAAAGGAAAATGTCAATGCTCTTTGTAATATAGAATTTGATAAGACAGAAATTGAGACAATAGAAAATATTTTAAGCAAATAAAAGGGGCTTAGTATAATGAGTGATATTTCAAAAATTGACAAAAATTTTGAGGTTAAAACCGAAATTGGCAAGGATGATATAAAGTTTTATGATGTTGACGAGGCTCCGTTTAAGCTGTACGGTATTTTTAGAGAAAACGGCAAATACCGCCGTATGCCCGAAAATGTTGCCAAAGCAGTCAGCGAGGGAGTGTATGCTCTTCATTCCAACACTGCCGGCGGCCGAGTTCGCTTTGTTACCGACAGCAGCTACATAGCCATTCATGCCGAAATGGAAGCTTTGGGCAAGATGCCTCATTTTGCTTTTACCGGTTCCATTGGCTTTGATATGTATGAAAAAACAGATGGAAATGATAGGTATATTGACACTTTTGAGCCCCCGGTCGATATAACAGACGGATATGACTCTGTCAAAGATCTGGAGGGCGGCAAAATGCACGAAATTACAATCAACTTTCCGCTCTACAGTGATGTTAAGCATCTGTACATAGGTATCAGTGAAAAAGCAAGCCTTTTGGCAGCTCCCGACTACAAAATAGAAAAGCCGGTTATTTACTACGGCTCATCAATCACTCAGGGAGGATGTGCTTCCAGACCCGGAAGTGCTTATCAGTCAATTCTTTCAAGACGCTTTGACTGCAATCATATCAATCTTGGTTTTTCGGGTAGTGCCAGAGCGGAAGATGTTATGATTGACTATCTCAAAAATCTTGACATGAGCATTTTTGTGCTTGACTATGACCACAATGCACCCACGGCCGAGCACCTTGCAAATACACACGAAAAGCTATTCAAGGCAGTGCGTGCCGCTCACCCTGATTTGCCGATAATAATGATGTCACGGCCTAAATACTATCTGACATCAGACGAAGAAAAGCGACGCGAAATAGTAGAGACTACCTACAAAAATGCTGTGGCTGCCGGTGACATAAACGTATACTTTTTGGACGGTAAAGCACTTACCGGTGAAGATATAAAAGAGACAGGCACCGTTGATGACTGTCATCCCACAGACCTTGGTTTTTTTGCTATGGCAAGAGGTGTGGGTGAGATAATGGAAAAGATTTTATCATAGAAAATTCAAATTAATATATATTCTTATCACCCATCCTGCACATATGTGCACAGGATGGGTGTATTGTTTTAACTGTTCATATAAAATTTATTTTTAGTGTTTAATTTTTCTTCCACACGGCGAAG
>JAEDEG010000137.1 GCA_016293435.1 Clostridia bacterium | reverse complement strand
TTATAATAAGCCGGACGTCAATTGCATAAGATTTTATGACATCCGGCTTGTCTCTGACGGAGGGTAATATGAAAGCAGAATATGAAAGTCTAAAACAAGAAATAAGTTATCACAGTCACAGATATTATGTATTGGATAATCCTCAGATCACAGATGAAGAATACGATGCAATGATGCGCCGTTTGCTTGACATCGAAAAAGAGCATCCCGATTGGGTGACAGCCGATTCACCTTCTCAGAAAATTGGCGGTACAATTCTTTCCGGCTTTGACCGAGTGGAGCATACAGTCCGAATGCAAAGTCTGCAGGATGCATTCTCGACAGATGAGCTGAGAGACTTCGACTCTAGGGTCACAGCCTCTCTCGGTGCTCAGGCGCAATACTGCGTAGAGCACAAGATAGACGGCTTGTCGGTTTCGCTCGAATACAGAAATTCGCTCTTTGTAAGGGGCTCAACCCGCGGAGACGGTGAAGTCGGCGAGGATGTAACCGAAAATTTAAAAACTGTTATGTCGATACCTCTAAAGCTCAATGTGGATGTAGAATACCTTGAGGTGAGAGGTGAGGTTTTTATATCCAAAAAGAATTTTGAAAGGATTAATGCCGAAAGAGAAGAAAACGGTGAGCAGACCTTTGCCAATCCGCGTAATGCTGCCGCGGGTTCTCTCAGACAGCTCAATTCTGCAATAGCTGCAAAACGCAGTCTGGATATTTTTGTTTTTAATATTCAGCAGATTGAGGGTGTGGAAATTACAAGTCATATAGAGGGGCTTCGATTCTTGAGAAAGGCGGGCTTTAAGGTAATACTAAATGATACCGTCTACAGTAATATTGAAGATGCCATAGCGCGCGTGGAGGAAATAGGCTCCGAGCGCGATGCACTTTCATTTGATATAGACGGTGCTGTAATCAAGGTAAACTCTCTTGCCGACCGTGATCGCCTTGGCTCTACAGCCAAAACGCCCCGCTGGGCAATTGCATTCAAATATCCTGCCGAAAAGAAGAAGACCAAAATCAGAGATATTACGGTTCAGGTTGGAAGAACAGGAGTTCTTACTCCCAATGCAGAATTCGACACCGTTACCCTTGCCGGCACCTTTGTCAGCCGTGCCACCTTGCACAATATGGATTATATACACGAGCGTGATATACGAATAGGAGATACCGTGGTTGTATACAAAGCCGGCGATATTATTCCCGAGGTGCTTTCGGTTTCTTTAGACGATAGAGACGGCACAGAGGTTGAGTTTGTAATGCCGCGTCAATGCCCGGCCTGCAAAGCACCTGTTCGCCGTGATGAGGGCGAAGCGGCATATCGTTGCACCGGGGCAAGCTGCCCGGCTCAGCTTGAGAGGAGCATTATTCATTTTGTGTCGAGAGATGCCATGGATATAGAGGGAATGGGGCCGTCTATTGTAGCTCAGCTGCTCGAAAAGGGTCATATCCGCAGCTGTGCCGACCTTTACTATATTTCCAAAGAGACAATTGCCTCTATGGATAAAATGGGAGAAAAAAGTGCAGAAAACCTTCTTTCCGCAATCGAAAAATCCAAATCAAACAATCTTTCACGGCTTGTATATGCTCTCGGTATACGCCACATCGGAAGCGGAACGGCAAAGCAGATTTGCTCCGTTCTCAAAAATATTGACGCTTTCTTTACTGCTGATGCCGAAACTCTTGCCGATATCGAAGATGTGGGTGCAACCATTGCACAAAGCGTGACATCGTTTTTTTCCCGGCCTGGTGTGCGTGATATGATTGAGCGCATGAGAGCGGCGGGTGTGAATATGAATTATATCGAAGAAGAAAAAACGGGCAGCGCCCTCGATGGCATGACCTTTGTCATAACCGGCACCCTTCCCACCATGGGTAGAAAGGAGGCCGCCGCTCTTATCGAAAAAAACGGCGGCAAGGTTACCGGAAGCGTTTCAAAAAAGACAACCATGCTGCTTGCCGGCGAAGAAGCCGGCAGCAAGCTCGATAAGGCAAATTCGCTCGGTATACCGGTTATAGACGAAGATAAGCTCATGGAGCTTATCTCTCATTAAATAAAAAACAAAGTATTGATATTTAAGATGTGAAATAAATATGGATATAAAAATAATTGCTTATATATACAATGACTATAACGCAAAGTTTGGCATACCACGTCAGAGCGGCATTGGCAAGGGTGTGCTTTCGGAGATTGTGTTTGAAAAGGAATATCGCAATCCCGATGCTCTCAGAGGTATAGAAGATTATTCTCATCTTTGGCTTATATGGCAGTTTTCCAAATCTGTTGTGGCAAACTTCCGACCAACTGTGCGTCCGCCGCGACTTGGCGGTAATAAGCGCATGGGTGTGTTTGCCACGCGCTCGCCTTTTCGCCCCAATCCGATTGGTCTTTCCTGCGTTGAGCTTGTCGAAGTTAAAAAAACTTTCGACAATGGAACCGTGCTGATTGTCAGCGGAGCTGATTTGCAAAACGGAACCCCGATTTATGACATAAAACCATATCTTGCCTATGCCGATGCACATCCCGATGCGGTGTGCGGCTTTGCAGATGATGTTGCGCCATACCGTATGAAGGTGGATTTTCCCGACAAGCTGCTTCAGAAAATTGCCCCTTCAAAGAGGGAGGATGTTGTTGAGATTTTGGCCAACGACCCAAGACCGTCATACCACAAAGATGAAAAGAGGGAATATGGCTTTTCTTTTGGGGAATATGAAATTAAGTTTAGGTCAGATAGCGGATGTATTCGAGTTACTGATGTTAGCCAAAAGTTATAAAAAGTGATAAAAGCAACCGAAATATTTTATTGAAAAAAACTTTAAAAAAGGCTTGAAATTTTTGTACGCGTGTGCTATAATAGTTAAGCGTTTGAAAAACTGACTAAATTAGGACCTTTAGCTCAGTTGGTTAGAGCAACCGGCTCATAACCGGTTGGTCCGGGGTTCGAGTCCCTGAAGGTCCATCAAAAATCGACAAGGTTCATTGAATCTTGTCGATTTTATTTATTACCTATTCACTCTTCACTATTCCCTAAAAAGACTTGTCGATTTTTGGAAAGTAATAAGTAATAGTGAATAAGGAAGAAGTAAGGAGCAAACTCGCAAAGCGAGTTTGATTAAAAGGAGAAAACTTATGGAAAGTCCGTTGCTTACAAAATCAAAACAGTTTGCATTAGATATAATTAAAGTTTGTAATAAGGTGAAAAGTGAAAAACGAGAAAGTGTACTTACAAATCAACTTATTCGTAGCGGAACGAGTATTGGCGCAAACATTAGAGAAGCATTTTACGGGCACGGTAAAAATGACTTCATTGCAAAACTACAAATTGCTTTAAAAGAATGTTCTGAAAGCGAATATTGGATTGAATTGCTTATTGAGAGTGGATATTATGAAGATAAAACGATTCTTGATAGGTGCATCGAATTAAAGAAAATTCTTATTTCATCAATAAATACAGCAAAGAAAAACAATAAATGAATGCATCATTATTGTTCTATCTTGCCAAAAATAGGACAATTTAGATGCCATCTAAATTGTCCTATTTTTATGCGGTTTTTGAGCATTCCATCAAAAAATCGAAGTGGGAAGTAAACAGTAGAAGATTTTATCTCTGAGGATAGCCTGAAAGTAAAAGAAAATTATTATATGATAATCGCGAGTTGGCGGTCGTGAAACCGGCGAAAAAGCATATCCGACAGTTTTTCAGACTCTATCAGATAAAGGAATTGTGATTTTATGAGCATATACAATGTTTTGCCTGACTGTATCACAAGCTGCGATAAAAAAGATATCCGAGATGTTTAAATATAACGGCGAAAAAATCTCGGAGGATTATCTGACTGTTGAGAAAATTCCTGCACATACTTATGCGGTATTTAAGTGCACAGGTACAATGCCCGAAAATGAAATACCACCCGCTACGCAGGTGGATATTTATTGTATAAAGTGTGATGAAACAGTACCAAATATATTCAGGCATTTTCAAACATATCAGCAAGTTTTCTGTCTGCAGCATATAGGTCTTTGATTCCATCAAATATAGTATCAGCGTTGAATTTTTTTAAATAATAATCTGCCTCAAGCGTAAACCAACCATGATAGTCAATATCCTTTAAAGCCTTTACAATATTCCCATAGTCAATCGACATAGAAAAAGGAATTTGATGAGAATCATGCCATTTATCGTTATCATGAATATGTAACGCCTTCAATCGATGACCTAAGGCACGAATCATATTCGCCGCTCCCGAACCGGAGCCGCGCATTTCAGCATGACCTATATCAAGGCATGCTACAAAAAAATCATCGTTTACTGCATCGATATGATCCACAAAACTCTCCGAGGTAGCGCAGGCTGCAAAGGAAGATTCGTCTCTTTCAGCGTCCCAGTTCCACATATTTTCGGTAGCAATTTTAACATGATGTTCCTTTGCAAATGGTAATAGTTCAAAATACATTTCGGCGTTTTCATCCGCTGATTTATTGTTATCAGGGTGAATAACACATATTTTTCCGCCGGCTTCTGCGGTACACTCTATCGCACGCTTAAAATAGGAGCGTACTTCCTGACAAGAGGGCGGAAACGGCGCATGTGACTGGTTGCAGACAATGCCGTTATCAAGGCCGATTTTTTTGAGTCTTCTTGCAAATGCAAGATAATTATTCCCTGCAAGCGGATGATCGTTTTCAAGCAGGGATCCTTTTCCCCAATCGTACTTGCACATGGCAAACATGGAAAAATCCCATGCGTCAAAGCCTGCCTTTGCAATATATTCAACCGTCTTTTCCTCGCCGATGACTTGCGACGCAATTTCTATTTGTGTTGATGTTTTCATAAAGACCCTCTTTTCATTAATAAATCTTTTACACAGGTTCGATAAAAACTATAGATATCTTCTTTTTCGCAAAAGGAGCACTTGTCTTATCTGTTCATTTGTAAACGTACTCACTTATTACTCACAATCCCGCCTCTTTTTGTGCAGAAAAACGGAATAATATTAAATCTTATTATTCCAACAAATAGTGATAAGAGAGTAAAGGATTCACACAATATTCCTGCGATAGAGAAAACACAATAATTATAAATCAGCCAGCTTGTACAGGTTACAAACATAATACCCCGAACAACATTAGTGTTTTTGTTTCCATAAGCTATTGTTGATAATACTTTTGCAATTATTATCAATATACTTTTCGGTCCTTGCCAAAAAAGTAAACCGAAAGCTAAAAACAGGATGCTGAAAATAATGCTTGCAACGGATGTTTTTTTACCCGTTTTTACTTGTTTTGTAAATACAATATTTCTTACACAGCCGATACAATTCATGGTCATACCTGTATATGCGCCTAAAAGGAAATATTGTATTGCAAATATAAATTCATTGAGCGTTCTGAAAAATAAGATTGAACTATGTTTTTTACATTGAAATGAGATTATGCTTGCAATAATTCCCAAGACGCCGATTAGTTGTATTATAATATTCATAATATCCATAATTTGCTCCCATTGACATGTTATGTTATTTTATGATATCATTATAACAAATTAACATTTTGAAATCAATATATGTTCGAAATGTTGAAAATAAACATTTTTACGAACAAAAGGATGAATAAAATGGAATTAAATCACAGAGAAAATAATATTTTAGATTTATTATATGAAAGAGGAAAAATATCCGTATCAGAGCTTGCTAAAATCCTATTTGTATCAGAAATGACAATTCGGAGAGATTTAAATGAATTAGAAAAAAACGGTTTGATTAAAAGATACAGAGGCGGAGCAGTTTTAATGTCGATTGACAGCAAAATGCCGATTTCGAGAAGGTTTTTGGTGGATGAGGATGAAAAACTGTCTTTGAGCAAAAAAGCCGCGGAATTTTTAGACGATAATTTAACGGTTTTTATTGACAGTTCCTCAACCTGCCAATATATAATACAACATATCGGGAGATTTGATAATATTACGATAGTAACAAATTCGGTAAACGCATTACAAATTGCATCAAAAATGCAAATTGCCTGCATATTTATCGGCGGTAAATATTATGAGAGCGATATGTGTTGTATAGGCTCAATTGCAGAGCAATATGCTGAACAATTTAACGTTAACCTTGCTTTTTTTTCATCACTGGGATTATCTGAAGATGGAATTATTTCAGATTCGGATATAGAGCAAAGCATGATAAGAAAAATCATTATGAAGCATTCCGAAAAAAATATATTTATTTTTGAAAAAAGCAAATTAAACAAAAGGTTTTTTTACACGGTATGCAGCAAAGATGAAGTGGATGAAATTATCATTTCGGAATAAAATTATTTGCATCTGTAATGAACACGAAAGTCTTCTCCTGACATCACATATAACAGTAATCTATCCAAACAAAAGAAAAACAAAATCAGTCACATTTATGAA
>JAEDEG010000136.1 GCA_016293435.1 Clostridia bacterium | reverse complement strand
ATATTATACTCCGAAAGCAGCCGCCACAAGGTGCGGGTGTGGCTCTGCACACCGTCGGTTGCACTTATTACCAAAACTGCATAATCTATAACACAAAGAGACCTTTCCGCCTCTGCCGAAAAGTCTACATGACCGGGAGTATCTACCAAGGTAACGGAGGTGTCTTTGAAGTTTATGACAGCCTGCTTTGTAAATATGGTAATTCCTCTGTCTTTTTCAATTTGGTCGGTATCCAAAAAAGCATCGCCGTGATCCACACGTCCCTGCTTTGATATTTGACCCGCGGTGTAGAGCAGGCTCTCCGAAAGGGTGGTTTTGCCCGAGTCTACATGGGCTAATATGCCAAGTGAGATTTTTTTCATAGTTATCTGTTCTTTTCTGTTGGTGCAAGACCCGGTCTCACACCAACATTTTTGATATTATTAATTTTTTTCAGACGGAACACATCCGGCGGTAGCTGAACTATCACTATTGCCGCAAAAATAATTGCACATCCCGTAATCTGCCATGCAGACATTACATCGCCCTGCAAAAGCCATCCGCCCACAACCGCAAATACCGATTCGAGGCTCATAAGCAGCGAGCCCATTGTGGGAGAAATGTATTTTTGTCCTACTATCTGACAGGTGTAGGCTATTGAGCATGAAACAAAGCCCGAATATGCAAGATTTGGCCAAAAGCAAAGCCATATTTCATTCCATGTGGGGCAGTCGACAAATATCATTATGATACAGTCGATTATGCCGACAACCAAAAACTGCAATGCCGAGAGCTTAACGCCGTCGGTCTTTGGTGCAAAATGGTCAATCACCAAAATGTGAATGGCAAAAAAGAATGCACAAAGAAGCAGATATATCTGATTGATGTTGAGTGCAAAGCTGCCGCAAAGCAAATACAGCCCCACAAAGCACATCATAACAGCTATCCACACTCTGCCCTCTATCTTTTGACGCAAAAAAATGCCGAGAATAGGCACAAAAACAATGTAGATAGTTGTAATAAATCCAGCTTCGCCGGAGCCTTGCTTTATACCCAGAGTCTGGAGTGTGCCTGCCGTGCAAAGCACAAGCCCACACCAAAATCCACCAATGAGCATGGCTTTTGTATCCTGCTTTGACGGCTTTTTGTAGGTACCGTTTTTTTTGGCAATAATATGAATTACAAAAATAACGGGCACAAGAGCAATTGCACCGAGCAGACTGCGGATGCCATTGAATGCAAAGGGGTCGAGAATATCTACCCCCTCATTTTGAAAAACAAACGAAAATCCCCAAAGCACAGCCGCAGTTAGCAAAAACAGTGTTCCTATAAGTTGATTTTTCTTTTGCATTGTCACCTCATAAATTATATGTTGTCGAGTGCCTGCTCAATATCGGCAATAATATCGTCAACATTTTCGATACCAACTGAAAATCTGATTAGGTCGGGAGTTACGCCCGCTGCTTCGAGCTCTGCATCGTTTAGCTGACGGTGTGTGTGACTTGCGGGGTGAAGAACCGAAGTTCTTGCATCGGCAACATGAGTTACGATTGCGGCAAGGCGCAGACTGTCCATAAACTTAACGGCAGCTTCTCTGCCGCCCTTTACTCCAAAGGAGATAACACCGCAGGAGCCGTTTGGCAGATATTTTTGGGCAAGATCATAATATTTGTCGCCGGTCAAACCACAGTATTTAACCCACGAAATTTTGTCGTTGTTGCTCAGATATTCTGCAACTGCCTGAGCATTGCTGCAGTGACGTTCCATGCGCAAAAACAGCGTTTCAAGACCGATATTCAACAAAAATGCGTTATTAGGAGACGGGATTGAACCGAGGTCTCTCATAACCTGTGCGGTAAGCTTGGTAATATATGCTGCTTTGCCGAATTTTTTGGTATAGGTTATGCCGTGGTATGAAGCATCGGGAGTGGTAAGCCCGGGGAACTTGCCGGCTGCCTCCCAGTCAAAATTACCGCTGTCTACAACCGCACCGCCAACGCTGGTTGCATGGCCGTCCATATATTTGGTGGTGGAGTGAACAACGATATCCGCACCCCATTCAAAGGGGCGGCAGTTGATGGGAGTTGCAAAGGTGTTGTCTATGATAAGAGGTACATTGTGACTGTGCGCAACCCTTGCCCATTTTTCGATATCGAGAACAACGAGGGCGGGGTTTGCGATAGTTTCGCCAAACATTGCCTTGGTGTTGTCGCGAAATGCGGCATTGAGGGTTTCTTCGTCACTGTCGGGGTCAACAAAGGTTACTTCGATGCCAAGCTTTTTCATTGTAACGCCAAAAAGGTTGAAGGTGCCGCCGTAAACACTGCTTGAGCACACAAAGTGGTCGCCGGCTTCGCAGATATTGAATATTGAATAGAAGCATGCAGCCTGACCCGATGAGGTGAGGATTGCGGCAACACCGCCCTCAAGGTCGGCAATTTTTGCTGCAACCGCATCGTTGGTGGGATTGGCAAGACGGGTATAGAAATAGCCGTTTTCTTCGAGGTCAAAAAGCTTGCCCATCTGTTCGGTTGAGCCGTATTTCCATGTGGTACTCTGCCAGATGGGGAGAACTCTTGGTTCGCCGTTTTGGGGAGTGTAACCCGACTGAATACATTTTGTTTCTATTTTCATATAAGTGAAATCTCCTTTCAGATTTTGATTTTTTCTTTTAAAGGTCAAGCTTGGTATCACCCGGCTTAATCCAGCCGAGCTTTTTCATGGGATATGCAATAGCCAAGGTGAGCACAGCAGGCAAAGCAATGCATACAAGCAAAAGTCCAACCCAGTCAAAAGCGGTGCCAAAGCCAGCTTCAGACATAAGACCTATAGGGCCTACCATACCACAGGTACCCATGCCTGATGACACTGCACTGCCCTCGGGGATAGTGAGCTTGAAAATGCAGGTTGCAACAGGACCGGTGATAGCAGAGGCTATTGTTGGAGGAAGCCATATGCGCGGATTTTTGCAAATGTTGCCCATCTGGAGCATGGAGGTACCGAGCCCCTGAGCCACAAGTCCACCCCATTTGTTTTCGCCAAAGCTCATAACGGCAAAGCCTATCATCTGCGCGCAGCAGCCTGCCGTTGCCGCACCGCCCGCAAGCCCCACAAGACCGATTGAAGCGCAGATTGCGGCAGAGCTTATGGGCAGAGTGAGAGCAATGCCCACTGTAACCGAAACGAGTATGCCCATCCACAGCGGCTGCAAATCGGTAAAGGTCATTATCATATTTCCGCACCATGTCATAATTTTGGCAATGCCGGGGCCTATAAGAAATGAAAGTGCTGTACCGAGAGCAATTATAACTGTGGGCGTAACCAAAATATCTATCTTGGTTTCTTTGTAAACAAGCTTTCCGATTTCACATGTGATAAGCGTTATCACAAACACGCCCAGGGGGCCGCCAAATCCGTTGGCACAATGACCTACCACGCACAGCGAAAAAAGAACAAGACCGTTTGCTCCAAGGCTTGAGCCTATGGCTATTGCCATAGCACTGCCCTGCACTGCTTTGGCATATTCACTCATTTGTGTAAAAAAAGCGATGCCGGTGTGGGTGCCTATGGTTGCAAAAATCGTGCCGATGAGCAATGATGCAAAAAGCCCCATTGCCATTGCCGAAAAGGCATCTACAAAATACTTTTTGGCTGAGAGCGAAACGCCCTTTTTGTTCAAAAAAGAACGTAAGGTTCCTGATTTTTTCATAAAACCACCTCTAAATTTATGTATTTAAAAGATTATATCACTATATTGCCGGTTTGACAATGTCAAATACATATAAATTTGAGGTGAGTTGGTTATTTTTTGCTATAAAAAATAGATTAACAAGAAAAAATTGCAAACACAGCAAAGCATACCGGTTTGCAATTTTTTCAATAAGCGGCAAAGCCGCGTCATTCAACGTTTTCAGTGGGAGATTGAACTCCCACTGAAAAAATTAAATGTCACCCGCCGCCTATAGAGGCGGGTGACATCTTAATTTAGTTATATTCAAGCCTTATTCAATCATAAACATACTTATTTCATTGGATGCAAGCTTAGCTCTGCTTGTAGAGCACAGCGGTTTTAGTGAACTGATGCTCTCCCATGCCATAACCTTAACATTATCGTAACTAACATCTACATAGAACGGCACTACCGAATTGCCTGAATAGGTAAATACATCGGAATAAACCATTTTGTCACCATTGTAACAAGCAAGGATAATTACGTTGCCGGTTTCAATTCCGGTGGGAGTTATTATGAATATATCATTAACAACCTCTGTATTAAGCGATACAATCTTTTGCCATACTGCATAAAGAGTAATATTTTCTGTGCCAACCGCTATTGTATCGCCCGGTGCATATTTTACGACCTTATCCTCAGGAGATAATGACCAGCCAAGGAAAATGCAGCCATCTTTTTTGGGAGACAAGGTTGAAACAACATAGTCCGAATTTTCGGAGACAAGCCCACCTTCGGGAGCATTTGTACCGCCTGCTGCATCGTATGATATTGCTACAGTCATGCCATAATTATATGAAACCGGAGCAGCAATAAGATTATCGTTGTTGCTGCCTATGTAAATTTCGCTCCATTCCTCCTCACTGCCCTGATAATATATCTGAGATATTGCCGGACATTTATCAAAGGCGGCAAATTCGATTTCTGCAAGGCTTTTTGGCAGCACCAAAGACGAGAGATTATTGCACGAATAAAAAGCTTTTCCACCAATTGATGTAACCGTGTTGGTAATTGAAATATTTTTCAAATTGCTGCATCCGTAAAAAGCACCGTATGGAATCTGAGTTGCATCGGTTATTGTCACGCTTTTGAGACCGGAGGGTATGTAATAATAGTAACTGTCGGAGCTCGAATAATACTGTTTGGTTGTACCGCTCTCTTTATAATCATCAGTAAATCCGAATATATAACCAAATACTGCACCGGGAGCTTCTGAACTTTCTCTCGAATAGCCGACAAATGGCATTGTTATGCTTTCGAGACCGCTGCAGCCTCTAAAAGCATTGTCACCAATATATTCTACGCTGTTTGGAATTTGCAGATTTTTTATGCTGTCACAGCCATCAAATGCATATTGAGGTATTTGATACACATTGTCAGGAATTTGGAGATTTACAACACGCTTATTATTGACATAAAGCTTGTCAGCATAACACATAGGGCACGAATGCTTATTAGAAAAATATATGTTTAAATATGCACCTATGTCTGTAATATATACTTTGTCTAAAGCAGAACAACCCAAAAAAGCATACTCTCCTATACTTGTTACACTATCCGGTAATGTTATACTTGTAAGACCGGTACAATTGTAAAATGCATCATTTCCTATACTCGTTACACTTTTGGGCACTGTTATACTTGTTAGACCGGTACAATTTTCAAATGCAGAATCTCCTATACTCGTTACACTGTCGGGCAGGGTTATATTTGTAAGACCGGTCCAATTATAAAATGCCATATCTCCTATACTCGTTAAACCGTCAGACAACGTTATACTTGTAAGACCGGTACAACCGGAAAATGCAGAACTACCTATACTCATTAAACCGTCAGACAACGTTATACTTGTTAGACCGGTACAATCGGAAAATGTACCTTCTCCTATACTCATTACACTATCCGGTAATGTTATATCTGTCAAATTGCTGCATCCGTAAAAAGCACGGTATGGAATCTGAGTTGCATCGGTTATTGTTACGCTTTTGAGACCGGAGGGTATGTAATAATAGTAACTGCGGGAGCTCAAATAAACTTCAATTCGAACGCTTTGTGAATAATAATTACTTCCAAATATATAACCAAATACTGCATCTTTGGTTCCTGATTTATCCCTTGAAGAACCGACAAAGGGCAGTGTTATATTTTCAAGTCCGGTACAGCCGGAAAACGTACCTTCTCCTATACTCGTCACGTTGTTTGGCACTGTTATACTTGTTAGACCGGTGCAATCGGAAAATGTACTATTTCCTATACTTGTTACGCTTTCTGGGAATAATATACTTGTTAGACCGGTGCAACCGGAAAATGTACTATTTCCTATACTTGTTACGCTTTCTGGGAATGATATACTTGTTAGACCGGTGCAACCGGAAAATGTACTATTTCCTATACTTGTTACGCTTTCTGGGAATGATATACTTGTTAGACCGGTGCAACCGGAAAATGTACCATTTCCTATATTTGTTACGCTTTCTGGGAATGATATACTTGTTAGACCTGTACAATTAGAATATATACCATATCCCATACTCGTTACATTGGCAGGAAATGTTATGCTTGTAAAACCGGTACACCCGCCAAATGCAGAATTTCCTATACTCGTTACACTGTCGGGCAGGGTTATACTTGTAAGACCGGTGCAACCGGAAAATGTACTATTTCCTATACTTGTTACGCTTTCTGGGAATGATATACTTGTTAGACCGGTGCAA
>JAEDEG010000027.1 GCA_016293435.1 Clostridia bacterium | reverse complement strand
CAATCTCCCACTGAAAACGTTGAATGACGCGGCTTTGCCGCTTATTGAATAAAAGGCTGTTTTCTTTTAGTAAAAAAAATTCAAAGAAAACAGCCTATTTTGCTATTTTTACTATAAAATCATTGTCATGAAATCATGCGCTATTATCGCAGAGCTGCCAAACAAATTTTCTGCGGCATTCTCTGCCTGCGTTCGATTCTTTATAATATCGCGGCTGTTATGAGAAAAGCAGAGCTTGCATACATTGCGTCTGCGAGCATATTCACATACTTCCTGCATGCTGAAATGCCCCGTTTCACATATAAGAAGGTCACACTTATCGCCTATTGAACTATCGAGTTCATCAAGTGATGCCAAATCGCCGGACAAAACAATACTTTTATTTTCGCATATAATTTTAAAAGAATACGCTCTTATCGGATTATCTCCCATATGCTTTGAAGGATAAGCATACACTGTAATATTGCTATCACGATAAATCTCACCCAAGGAGTACTCGATTCCGCAAACGTCAAAAAGTGTATTATACCCACCTTCGGTATTTTTTAGAATATCGATATATGCATTATAGGTTGAGATATCAGGGATATATACCTCTTTGGGGCAAACGCTTTCGGAGTAATTGCTGTTGGAATGAATTTTTCGCATATTCCACAAAAGATTACCGAGACCGCCAACATGATCCATATGGGTGTGTGTGATGAATACTGCCCTTGTATTGAGAATATTTATTCCACTAAGATGTGCCCTGCGCGAACACCCTTCGCCACAATCAAAAAAATATATCCCGTCGTTTGATTCCAGAACGATACTTTGGTGATATACCCCTTCTATCGGCTCAGTTCCCGAGCCGGTTCCAAGAAAAAACAATTTCAATTTTATTCACCTTACATTATTTAATATGATGTTTATTTAGAATATATTGAATCAAACAAAGCTTGCGTCTTTGTAGAATCAACCTTATATACAGACTGTCCTCCCTCGTAGGCTGCATAACCCGGAAGAGTGTAAGATTCTATTTTTTCGGAGTTGATGCCGCCTATAACAAAAGCATAGGCAACAACATCAAGAATATTAATATCTGTTTCCACATAGTTATATCTGAACATTACATTCAGATATGTTCCGGGGCTGGAAATTATAGTTTTGGGCGAAAGTGCCTGAGAAATAAATGCTTTTACAAATTGCTGCTGAACGCTAACCCTACCCAAATCGGCATTTGCATATCCGCTACGGAATCTGACAACCTGTTCCGCCTGATCTCCGTTAAGATGCTGATTGCCCTCTTGGAGATTGATGCGAAGATTCTGAACCGGATCATAATATTCCATATTTTGAGGAACATAAAAATCAATTCCACCCACAGAATCTACGATATATTTGAAGGCTTCTATATCTATTTTGACATAAAAATTAACCTTGGTGCCTATCAGTGCTTCTACCTGCTCAACAACCATGTCGGTACCGTATTTTTCACCGCCAAAATGATGAACAGCGTTTATTTTCATAGATTTGGAGCCGGGCTGTGGGTATTCTTCGTTCATTCTGGCATAGGTTTCGTCACTTACGGTAACATAGCTGTCTCTTGGAATAGAAACAAGAGAAATCGCTTTTGTTTTTTTGTCAAAAACACCAAGCATCAGAGTGTCGGTTCGGGTGCCGCCTTCGTCGGTAGCCATTATAAGAAAATTTGTTTTTGCTGGAAGAATAAAAGACATTACAAGCCCGATAGCTACCGTACCTATAATCATACAAAGTGTGGCAGCAAGCAAAATTTTTATCAATTTTTTTATGCCCTTTTTGGATTTCTTTTTTTTGGGTGATTCGCTAATTATGTCTTCATCATAGGAATATTCATCGAAGTTGTTTTTTGAATCAACATACTGATCGGGTACATCGTCATACTCAAATCTGTCATCATATATTTTATCTCTGTCATTATTGCTAAATTTCATATTTTATCACCTATCAATCATCACTGTGTATTGCCAGCATGAGCCCGCCATGTATATGAACACTCGCATAACCGCCGACAATCTCGTTGCTTACTCCCATTGAAATATCTCTTGATAATTCGTAGCTTTGTAAAGGAAAAAGCAAGCCTTCAGTTTTGTCTACTGTAACACGTTTATCTAAAGGTATGAGCGAAAGATATTTATGAGTTTTTTTTGTAGTATAAACAGAATCAAACACAGATATCTTATTGTGTTCATCTTCTATAACGGCTGAAATATTGCGTTTATTCAGCCATTCGAGCAAATGAATATTGCTGAGCATATGATCTGCCCTTTTGCCCAGTGCTCCCCAAATGACAATCTCGTCATAATTTTTTTGAGAAGCTATTATGCATGCCACGTGGGTGTCTGTTTCGTCTTTATCTCTTTTTAGGGTAAGGGTTTCGACGTCTTTCAAAACCGGGTAATCATTACAATATTTTTCGTAATTACATGAATCAAAATCTCCAATCCACAAATTAGGAACAATGCCCATGCCTATGCAATGCTTGATTGCACCGTCTGCGCAAATGATATAATCATTATCTGTAACTTTGCTTTTGAAAAAAGAGTAATTATCGAACACACCGTTAGATATTATTATGGCTTTCATTTATACACCACCGACTATAAACTTTTGAACAGCTGCGGCAGGGTCTTGCGCTTCAAAAATTGCCGAACCTGCAACTATTACATTTGCACCGGCAGCTATAACCATTTTGAGGTTATCAAGTTTTATTCCTCCGTCTACCTCTATGTCTGTATTGGGGTATTTTGTGCGAAGATATTTGATTTTGTCTACGCTTGACTCAATAAAGGACTGACCGCCAAACCCGGGATGAACACTCATAACAAGAAACATGTCAACAAATTTACTATACTGATCAAGATTTTCGACCGGGGTCTCGGGATTGACAGACACGCACAGCTTTTTGCCGTAGGCCCGGGTGAGAGAATAAATCTGTTTGATATTCAGATTTGATTCGTGGTGAACAGTTATTATATCGGCGCCGGCTTTTAGAAATTCTTCGGCATATTGATTTGGATTTTGAATCATCAAATGAACATCCAGTACGCTTTTGGTTGTCTTTCTGAGTGCAGCAACAACACATGGACCTATGGTTATATTTGGTACAAAATGACCATCCATAACATCTACATGAACATACTGTGCACCTGCCTTTGTAACAACATCAACATCTCTCGCCAAAGCTGCAAAATCTGCCGAAAGTATTGACGGCGATAAAATAATCACTTTTACCACTCCTTTGCTTTCTTTAGTGTATTATACAAAAATTTATAGTTTTCGTAACGTGAAATGGGAATATCACCATTCTCTACAGCATCATATATGCCGCAGAATTTATCTGAAATGTGATGACAGTCGCTGTATTTGCAGTTATGCTCATATCCTGAAAATTCCGGAAAATATTCGGATAATTCATCACAATCTATATCTTCGGACAACGAAATCATGCTAAAGCCCGGTGTGTCGGCAATATATGCATCATCACCAAGCTCTATAAGTTCCACATGTCGCGTGGTGTGCTTGCCCCTGCTAAGTTTTTGACTCACTTCACCGGTTTCAAACATATCGGAATTTGTAATCTCATTGAGAAGACTCGACTTTCCAACCCCTGAAAATCCGCATACGGCCGTTACACAGCCGGACATAAAGCTTTTTAGCTTGTCAATGCCTGATTTGTCGATGGTGCTTGTTACAAATACGTCGTAGCCAATGCTTTTGTAGACGCTTAAAACATCATCACAGCCATCGGACAAATCTCTTTTGTTAAAGCATAGTGCCGGCTTTACGCTGTTTTTTTGTGCCGTAATAAGCATTTTATCGATAAATAATGTATCCGGAGCCGGATTAGACAACGCAGATACTATAATAAGCTTGTCTATATTAGCAATCGGAGGTCTGATAAAAAAGTTTTTTCTGTCAACAATTTCAACAACATATCCGAGTGAACCGTCCACGCTTATTTTTACGTTATCGCCCACATAAGGCAAAACGGCATTTTTGCGGAATTTTCCTCTCGCACGGCACTCTATGATTTCATTGTCACATTTAACATAATAAAATCCACCAACGCCTTTTATAATTTTACCTGATTTAAGTATCATTTCCGCTCACGTCTCCGGATATATTCTTGTTGTCAGACCCTCCGTTATTCGATGAAACAGTCTCTGCCGACATTTTGTTAGTCACTGATGATGCATCGGTTTTTGCTTGTGTATCTTTGGTGCTGTCGTCCTTATTCTCTTCTTTTGTTTCGTTTTGCTTGTCGGTGTTATTGGGTGTTTCTTCGTTGTTTTCGATGGGCTTTTCTTTGGATTTAAGTGTTATGCCAACTCCTGCACCGCCTTTGACCATGCTTCCCGCCGGAATAGCCTGCGAAACTACAATATCATCATTGGCAGGTGTATCGACTCCGGTTACCGTGCCGAGAGTAAGCCCGGCAGAATTTAAAATCTCTATACATTTGGAATATGTCTTTCCGGTAAGAGTTGGAACTGTCTGATATTCATTATTATGATTAATTCCTCCGCTTACATACAATGTAACCGTCATTTTGTTTTTTATTTTTGTGTCGGCTTGCGGTGACTGTCTTAAAACAGAATCTTCGGGTTTTTTACTTTCTTCAAAAATCAATTCAACTATGCAGCCAAGATTCTTTAACTTTGATTCTACAGATTTATACGACAAACCGGTGTAATCTTCGAGCAGCAAATCCGAAGCTTTGTTTATAACAACCTTAATGGTGTTGTCTGACCCCATAGATGCATTTTGTATGGGAGTTTGAGATACTATAGTTCCGGGATCTGAATTAGAATCAGATATTTCATCACTCACAACGATTTTGAAGCCGTTTTCTGAAGCAAATTCCTGAGCTTGTTTCAGTGTCATTCCTACAACCGATGGGGCAAGGTCACTTCTATGACTGTCGGCTTTTTCGTTTTGCCATTTGAAATCTGAATTGTACAAAGCAACGCCTAAGGCAACAATTGCAATCGCCGTAATTGCAGATAAAATAACAAGCAAAATTTTGAGAGGAGTCCTTACCGGAGTATTATCATATTCTACGCTTTGTTCAGACTCATAGGAAAAGTCTCTGTAATATGAATCTCCGTTATCCGGGGAAAAACTATTATCTTCAATCACGCATAAAATATCATTTTTTAACTCCGATGCATCCTGATATCGCAATTCTTTGTTTTTACAAATAGCTTTATATATAATTTGCTTTACACCGAGAGGTACATCATCATCAAATAAATCGGGGGCATTTTGCTCAATTTGCATCATTGCAACTGCTACGGGAGTATCGGCATCAAAGGGAACCTTGCCGGTTAGCATCTCGTATAAAACAATACCGAGAGAATACAAATCGGAACGATTGTCAACGATTTCGCCCTTTGCCTGCTCAGGTGAAATGTAGTGAACAGAGCCGAGTATGTCATCACCGGTTGAAAGAGTATTACCGGTACCGGAACGAGCAATACCAAAATCGGTTACTTTAATATTACGATCTTCGGTTACAAGAATATTGTGAGGCTTAATATCTCTGTGTACAATATTCTTTTCGTGAGCAGCCTGGAGAGCATCACATATCTGATAAGCAATATCTAACGCTTCTTTATATCCGATTTTACCTTTTTGAGCAATATATTCTTTTAGGGTTATACCATCCACATGCTCCATAACAATGTAGTGTTTACCTTGATCTATTCCAACATCAAAAATCGATACTATATTTGAATGAGAGAGACTGGCAGCCGCCTGAGCTTCGGTGTTGAATCTCCGTAAGAATTCTTCACCTCCGTCAAGATCATCTCTCAGTATTTTTACGGCAACAACTCTGTTGAGAAGAACACATTTTGCTTTATATACATATGCCATTCCACCCTTTCCTATTTCTTCTATCAATTCATATCTTTCGCCTAAAATTCTACCTATCATGTACTGTCCCACCTTACGCTTCAATAAGCACTGCAGTAATATTGTCATTACCGCCGTTTTCATTTGCCAGTGTAATCAAATCTTTAACAGCCGTCTCAACATCCTTTTGTGATGTAACGACATCATAAATTTTGTTGTCTGTGACCATGTTGGTCAATCCATCGCTGCACAAAAGAATTTTGTTGCCGGGTTTAATTTTTAAATCATACAAATCGGGCTCGATATCCGATTCGGTGCCAAGCGCACGGGTCAAAATATTTTTTTGTGGATGATTTGCCGCTTCATCCTCCTTTATCATTCCTCTTTCCAAAAGCTCATTGACATATGAATGATCCTTTGTAATCTGCAAAATTGCATCGTCAATTAAATAAAGTCTGCTGTCGCCAACGTTAAAAACGTAGAGCTTTGATGCAAATGCAAGACATACCACACATGTTGTACCCATGCCGCTAAGTCCAGCTTGGCTTTTTGACTCATCAAATATTTCTGAATTAGCCCTTATCAAAGAGCTGAGCACTTCGTGCTTTATTTTTCGGGGTGAATATGTAACAAGTGCGGGCATGAGTGAATCAAGATACATTGATATGATATCAACTGCATGCGAGCTTGCTTGTTTTCCGCCCGCATGACCTCCCATACCGTCGGCAACTATAGCTAATATATGATTCTCGTCATATTGTTTTACAATAAAAGAATCCTCATTGTTTTTTCTGATTTTACCTACATCTGTAGAGCCATAAAAAAGCATAATATCATTCCTCTGCTTAATTTAAAGATTATTTTTCCTGAGTTGTCCGCAAGACGCGTTAATGTCACTTCCGAGCTCACGTCTAACTGTTGCTGTAATTCCGTTTTGCTCCATATAATCACAAAACCTTTTTATTTTTTCGACGGAAGGCTTTGTAAATTCATTTTCGTCTACGTTATTTACAGGTATCACATTTAAATGACACATCAAACCTTTTAATATTTTGCAAAGCCTTGCAGCACACGAAACCGAATCATTTACATCTCTTATTATAGCATATTCAAAGCTTATTCTTCGAGAACATTTGTCCTGGTAATATTTGCATGCATCTGTGAGCTCTTTGATGTTGTATGCATCGTTAACCGGCATTATGTGGCTGCGGCTTTCGTCGTCGGGGGCATGAAGTGAAACCGATAAGGTTATCGGAAATTTGTATTTAGCCAAATCGTAAATTCTGGGCACAATTCCGCAGGTGGACAAAGAGATATGCCTGTAGCCTATATTCAAACCTCTTTCATCGTTGACATTTTTCAAAAACTTAATTACATTATCAAAATTGGCAAGCGGCTCGCCGATTCCCATCATAACAACATTGGAAATCCTCTCACCGATATCCTTTTGCGCAAATATAATTTGTTCGATAATTTCACCCGAGGAAAGGTTTCGGGCAAGTCCGCCTATGGTCGAAGCACAAAATTTGCATCCCATTGCACAGCCAACCTGAGATGATATGCAAACGGTAATGCCGTGCTTATAATACATAACAACACTCTCTATCATGTTTCCGTCATAAAGTCTGAAAAGATATTTTTTGGTGTTATCTATTGCTGATTCAAGTTTTTTGACAATTTCAAGACCATATACAAAATATTCACGGGCTAAATCTGCTTTGAGCTTCTTGGGTATATTTGTCATTTCGTCAAATGAGCATACGCCCTTGTTGAGCCATTCGAAAATCTGTTTGGCTCTGAACTTTTTTTCACCGACAGAAACAACAGCATCCTCCAGTTCTTCAAATGTTAAATCGCGTAGGTTTGTCATTATATTACTCCATTTTTTTAAATCTGCATACAAAAAAACCGTCTGTACCGTCAACATTGGGATAAAATGTCTTATATGATATTTTATTCTCGCCATATGGATAAAGAGCAAATTCAGGATGCTCCTCCAAAAAAGAGCAAACCACTGCCTCGTTTTCGTCACGCTCTATTGTGCATGTAGAAAAGACCATAGTTCCGCCGGGCTTAAGATATTTTGATGCGTTGTCTAAAATTGACTTGCCAAGCTTTGACAATGACAAAATATCGACCTCTTGTCTTTTGTATTTTATATCCGGCTTTTTTGAAATAATTCCAAAACCCGAACACGGAACATCGCATAAAATTTTGTCGGCACATTCGAAAAACTGTTTGTTATACACTGAAGCATCGTTTATGCAGGGAGTTACGATATCTGCTTTATATTTTTGACAGTTTTCCTCAATCAGCTTTATCTTGTGCTCGTATATATCAAATGAATATATTTTGCCTTTGTTATTCATAAGCTCTGCCATAAACAGAGTCTTGCCTCCGGGGGCAGCACACATATCAATCACAATGTCACCCGGCTGCGGTTCGAGAATATATGCAGCCAAAGCAGCCGCCGGACTTTGAATATAAAAATCTGCGTCCAGAAAAGCCTTGCTTTTATCGAGATTCCCTATTTTATTCAATCGCAGGCTGTAATCAAATTCGGAAAAATCATCTATTGACACAAGCTCTGATTCAATACCGTCGGCAGTGAGCTTGTCTTTAAGATCATCTGCCAAAATACCCTTGCATCGCCTTACAAAAACCGAGGGATTCTGATTTAAGGCTTCCATAAGAGATACAGCAAATTCCTTTCCGAATTCACATATCCATCGTTTTACAATCCATAGCGGAAATGAGTGCTTTATGCTTAAATCTTCTGCCGAATCTGAGCTTAATGAATTTATATCCTCTATTGAAACAGCGCGCAATACTGCATTGACATAAGCTGACAATCGGCTTACGGATGATTTTTTTATAATTTTAACACTTTCATTAACTGCAGCCGAATCAGGAACCCTATCCATATAAACAATCTGATATATACCTGAACGTAAAACATTTAGCACAAAAGGAGCTATTTTATTCAATTTAAGCTTAGAATGCTTTGAAATTATATAATCAAGAGTTAATTTCCTCTTTATTACACCGTTTATGATTTCTCCGATAAACCTTAAATCAATGGGGCTATATTGTCCCGCTGCTCTGAGTTTGTTCATTTCTATGTTGGGATATGCTGATTTTTTATCGATATCGGTAAGTATCAAAACGGCTTTTTTCCTTGGGGATTCTGCCATTATCGTCTCCTGTTATTAGATATGATTATAAGTCTCAGAAGCTGCATTATTGATGTTAATGCGGATGCGACATATGTTAAAGCGGCTGCAAAAAGGACTTTTTTGGCAGCCTTTGTCTCGCTGTCATCAAGAAAAAAAGAATCACTCAAAATTCCAATTGCACGTCTGCTGGCATTAAATTCAACCGGAAGAGTAACAAGCTGAAAAAATACAACAGCAGCAAAGAGAACTATTCCAAACGTCAGAAGCTGCGGAGTATTTACCATCAGGCCTATCAAAAAAAGAGGCATGGCAGCCATTGAAGAAAATCTGACAACAGGATAAGCAGCATGTCTCAGCTTCAACGGTACATATCCATAGGCATGCTGCAGTGCATGACCGCATTCGTGAGCAGCAACTCCCAAAGCCGCAACAGACGTTGATGAATATACTGAATCCGAAAGACGGAGAACACGCGATTTGGGGTCATAGTGATCAGTGAGGTTACCTCTGACATGCTCTATGGCTACATTGCGCAGATTGTGTGAATCGAGGATCCTGCGAGCAACCTCAGCACCTGTTATTCGTCTTGAATTTTGCATATTACTGTATCTTGAAAAAGTCGAGCTAACCTTAAACTGTGCGTACAAAGAAATAAGAAGTGCGGGCAAAACCAGCACAATATAAGTGTAATCAATTCCGTAATAATACATACCGGTCACAGATTATTCCCTCCGTTTATTAACAAATTATTTGACGAAGCATTAGACGTAACATCCGCTTATTTGCCAAGCGTTACACCTTCATCTATTGAATTTCCCTTAAGATAGTCTTCAACCTTAAGCATTTTTTTGCCTTCCATCTGTATTTCGAATACTTCAACCGATGTGTTATTGCCACACGAAACACAAAAAGACTTTTTGCCTACATTATAAATCGTACCGGATGGCATGCCGGAGGCCTTTGAATAATTGGTGGTCTTGCCAAATTTTATAAGCTGAGAGTTATATGTGCTCTGTGCTTTCGGAACGGGATAGAGACCTCTTATCAGATTTATAACATCTACCGAATCCATGTTCCAGTCAATTATCGCAGTTTCTTTTGTAATCATATGGGCATAAGTAGATTCTGCATCATTTTGCTTTTGAGGAACACAGATTCCGGATTCGAGTTGACTGACAGTTTCGACAATCAGCTTTGCACCGGCATCGGCAAGCTTATCATGCACCGACTCATAATTATCGGTATCTGTAATTTCAACCTCAGTTTTTAAAAGCATGTCTCCGGTGTCGAGGCCTTTTTCCATATACATTGTTGTAACACCTGTTTTTTTGCAGCCGTCGATAATGGCACGCTGGATAGGTGCTGCACCTCTGTAGGCAGGCAGCAATGAAGCATGAACATTAATACAGCCGTACCTTGGAAAGTTAAGAACATACTCCGGCAGAATTTTGCCATATGCAACAACTATTATTATATCCGGATTTATTTTATTTAAAAAATCTTCAAAATTTTCTTTTTTTAAACTTGAGGGAGTTAAAATTTCGGCACCGATCGCCTCGGCGGCAAGATACACGGGAGTGTGCATCATTTTGTGACCGCGCCCTTTTGGCTTATCCGGCATTGTAATAACAGCGGATATCTCATGGCCGGATTCACAAAGTGCATTCATTGATGATACTGCAAAGTCCGGCGTACCCATAAACATTATTTTCATTAGTCATCAACCTCAACATATTCTGTTACTTTATCGACAAAAAGCTTGCCGTCAAGATGATCGATCTCGTGGCAAAAGGCCCTTGCTAAAAGCTCTTCGCCGGTAATTTCAAAAATCTCACCGTCTCGGTTCATTGCACGTACTGTTACCGTCATAGGTCTTTCGACCTTTCCGTATTTGCCGGGAACACTGAGACATCCCTCATTGCCGTTTTGCGTACCACAAGAAGCTATTATCTCGGGGTTTATAAGCTCGATAGGACCATCTCCGATATCAACCACTGCAATTCTTTTCAGAATACCGACCTGGGGGGCAGCAAGACCGACACCGTCCGAATCGTACAGTGTATCTTTCATATCATCTAAAAGAGTTATTATCCTGTCATCAATTTTATCGACTGTTCGGCATTTTTTGCGCAGTATATCGTCGCCGAACTTGCGTATTGTTCTAATTGCCATTTTATACACTCCTTAAATCAATTTGATCCAATAGGATTTACATCCACAGAAATATTTACATCTGTATGTTTGTTAATAAATTTGTTGTATATGTCATGAAGACTATCATAAAACACTTTTTTATACGGTGATTTTATAATAATTCTATAACGAAATTTCTGATTTATAACAAAAAGCGGTGCTTCTGATACCTTATAAATATTACCGACAAAATCGGAATCGGCCGCATACTCAGACAATGCAGAGTAAAAATCATCAGCAACTTTTTTTGTTTCGGCTTTTCCGGAGCCAACAAACTGAATTTTTATAAATTCTGTAAAAGGCGGATATACCAATAGCCGTCTTATCATAATTTCGTCTTTATAAAAAGACTTATAGTCCTGCTTTGCACTTAAAACAAGAGTTTCATCATCGGGATTATAGGTCTGGATTATTGCTTTTCCCTTTTTGTGTGATCGACCGGCTCTGCCTATAACCTGTGTTACCAAATCGAAGGTGCGTTCTCCGGCTCTGAAATCATCAATATTCAGGCTCATATCTGCAGCAATTATTCCGACAAGAGTTACATTGCCAAAATCCAACCCCTTGGTAATCATTTGTGTACCAACAAGTATATCTGCATTGCCTTGTCTGAAATTATTTAAAATATTTTCATGGCCAAATCTTCCGCTTGTAGTATCGGCATCCATACGCAAAACCGAAACACCGGGGAATAGATTGTGGAGCTCATCGACAATTTTTTCGGTACCTATGCCAAAAAAACGTATATGCTTGCTTGAGCATTTGGGACAAGAGGTAACATTTGAAACCTTGTAATCGCAGTAATGACATACCATTTTGCCTATGGACTTGTGATAGGTCAAAGAAATATTGCAATTTGGGCACTTTACAACATATCCACAGCTCCTGCAAGAAACAAAACCCGAAAATCCGCGTCTGTTCAAAAAAAGTATTATCTGTTCTTTTTTTGACAACGCCTCTACAATAGAGTTTTTTAATTTGTTGCTGAAAATACTCATATTTCCTGATTTGATTTCGGAACGCATATCAACAATATCAACCTTGGGTAAAGGGGATTTGTTAACACGGTGCGGCATTTCTATTAACTTATAAACTCCGGATGATGCCTTATAATAATCTTCAATTGAAGGCGTTGCACTTGCCAAAACCAAGGTGGCTTTGTACCTTTCGGTAAGATAGCGTGCAATCTCTATCGCATGGTATCTCGGAGACATCTCTGACTTGTAGGTTGTCTCATGCTCTTCGTCAATTATAATCAATCCAATATTATTAAAAGGCGCAAAAACGGCACTTCTCGCACCTATTGCAATCTTAACATCTCCATTTTTGATCCGGTTCCATTCTATATATCTTTGTTTGAGAGTAAGCTTGCTGTGAAGAACGGCAACATTGTCTCCGAATCTTGCGTATATTTGAGAAATCATCTGCGGAGTAAGCGATATCTCAGGGACAAGCATCAGAGCATCACACCCCTTGTTAATCGCGTGTTCAATTGCAGACAAATACACCTCTGTCTTGCCGCTTCCGGTTACACCGTGAAGCAAATATGTGGCTTTTTTGTCTGTTCCTATGCAGGAGGTTATTTCTCTTACGGCATTTTGCTGTGATTCGTTTAGCTTTGGCTTGTCTTTGCAATAAGAAGTATCAACATCTATAACCGAATCGTTACAAACGACCTTTTCGTAAGTTAATATGCCATTTTTAAAAAGTGCATCTACCGTAGATTTGGAGGTTTGAGCATATAGGAGCAGATCGGAAAGCTCTATATTATAATTTTCGCATAGAATTTCTATAACCCTTGCTCGTGCGGGGGCTTTTTTGAAAATTGCATCTGCAATTGAATATGCCTCGCTACGCTCAATCGAAAGTGAAACAAAGGTTCTCTTTGTATCGGTTATATTCTCGGTTTCTTTTGTTGTAATTTTGACAAATCCTTTTTTTTCCAATCTGTTTAAAACCGAGGTGAAATTATTGGCTGAAATTTCGGACTTCAGTGATTCAACACTTGTTTTGCCATAGGCATTAAGATGACTGAGAATCCTATCTGCAACCATGGATTTAGATGCATATTTTTTTGCCTCGGCATATAAAGACGAATCCGACAATTCAGCAAACTTAGTGAATTTTGTATTTACACCGGGAGGTACCATACATCTGACTGCAGACATGTACGAACAAAAGTAACGGTGGCGCATAAACTCTATAAGCTGAGTTTGTTCATAACCGAAATAAGAAACTTCGCTTATGATACCGCTTATATCCTTTAAATTAGCAAACTCGCTTGTATCCTGAATATCAAACACATATGCCTCACATGTTTTGTTGCCTCTGCCAAACGGTACTTTAACCCTCATTCCGATTTTTAAGGTTTCTATTAGAGAACCGGGGATTTTGTAATCATAAAGACGATCGGTTGACAATGTGTTTGAATTCAAAATGATTTTTGCTATCACAACCGCACCCCCTCTAAGCACACCTTTGCAATTTTATTCTTCTTCAAACATATCGAATTGTTCTTCGGATGAATTATTCATATTTTCTTCGAGTATATGATTCATTATTGTATCATCGAGCGACATACTCTTAGATGTATCAGCAGTCTTAAAACTAATTTTGTTTTCGTAAATTTCGTGGAGTGCAATTGTAACGGCCTTATCAGACTTACATTCGGAAAAAGTAACCTTGGTTTGATTAATTTCTCTTGCTCTTTTGGCTGTTGCTACAACAAGTGTATACTTGCTGTCGATGTTCTTTGCTTTCATAATTTCGTTAATTGATGGATAAATCATTTTTTTAGCACCTCTGATATAGTATTTTTATTATTATTTGTTTTAAATCTTTCTGCCATAACAATGGCTCTGAATCCTTCTACTGCAGAATCAAGACTGTCATTTAACAGCACATAATCGTATTGGTCAGCCATGCCTATCTCCTTTATGGCTGTTTGTATTCTTTTGTTAATTACATCTTTTTCTTCGGTTGCTCTGCCTGTGAGACGGTGTTTTAGTTCTGTAACGGATGGCGGAAGAACAAAAATCGAAACTGCGTCGGGGTACATTTTTTTTACATTAACAGCACCCTCTGTTTCTATTTCGAGCAGCATGTCGGTTCCGTTATCAAGCATTTTTGTTACTGCCTTTAGCGGTGTGCCGTATTTATTATCACAATAGCATGTCCACTCAAGAAGTTCATTATTTTTTATCATATTGTCAAAATCTTTGGTGGAAATAAAATAATAATTGACACCGTCAACTTCGCCCTCACGCGGAGCTCGTGTTGTGGCAGAAACTGAATATTTGATGTTTTGATCGTCATATTTTTCAAAGTAATTTGATAAAATTGTTCCTTTACCGCTTCCGGACGGTCCGGAAAAGACGAACAAAATTCCTCTGTCAGTCATCTATCCTATCCTCCTCCGAAGATACCGTTTCATCTTTACCCAATCTTACGGCAACAGTCTCGGTTGGTACGGCAGATAAAATGATATGGTCACTGTCACAGATAATTACCGATTTGGTTCTGCGGCCGTATGTAGCGTCGATTAACAGACCCTTTTCTCTCGCCTCGGAAATTATTCTTTTTACCGGCGCGGATTCGGGACTGATTACGGCTATCATACGATTTGCGGAAACAATGCTTCCAAAGCCTATGTTGATTAAATTCATTGGTTATACTCCTTATTCGATGTTCTGAACCTGTTCTCTGAGCTTCTCAATTTCGGATTTCAGATCAACAACCGACTTACTGATTATGTAATCGTTGCATTTTGACCCCATTGTGTTTGCTTCGCGGTTTAATTCTTGAATTATAAAGTCAAGCTTTCGTCCGACAGATACGTCTGTTGTAAGAAGATGAGAATACTCTTTGAGATGACTTTCAAAGCGGATAATCTCCTCTGTTATATTGACCTTATCGGCAAATATGCCTATCTCAGTCAAAAGTCTGGTTTCATCAACTTCAACACCGCCTAACAGCTCTGAAATACGCTCTTTCATCTTTTGCTTATATTCATTCACTGTTTGAGGAGAGCGTTCCTTTATTACTTCAAGTATGCTTTTCACGTTATCAACACAGCTATCAAAAAATTCTTTAAGTCTCTCGCCTTCGCGAATACGGTTGTTGGTAAGATCCGATACAGCCGCATCGATTACACATTTTGCATCGGCAGCAATTTTTTCCTTATCTTTTTCCTGCTTTTCTACAATGAAAACATCGGGCAAACGCAAAAACGAAGATACAGCAACATCATTTTTGACCTGTGCAGCCTCAGCTAATTGGTACATTGCATCACGGTAGCCAATTGCAAGCGCTTTGTTAAGAGTAACGGTCACATCATCTTCTCCAACCGGCTCGATCTGCACAAATATATCAATCTTGCCTCGGATCAGTGCTGATGAAATACTCTCTCTGACAACCTCTTCAACAAACGAATATTGCCTATATACCTTGGTATTTATATCAAGGTATCTGTTATTTACAGATTTGATTTCAACACTGATTTTATAATCATCGAAAAGCTGTTCTGCTCTTCCGAATCCGGTCATACTTTTAATCATTTTGAAATACTCCTCACATACAACATTATTCATTTTATTATATCAAATATCGGGAAAAATTACAATGCTTTTTTTAAAACATTGCAATTTTTTTATAACTAAATTAAGATGTCCCCCGCCTCTATAGGCGGCGGGTGACATCTTAATTTTTTCAGTGGGATTTCAATCTCCCACTGAAAACGTTGAATGACGCGGCTTTGCCGCTTATTGAAGCAGACACATTGACCTATAAGTTTTTGAGTGCAGCACCGCCGAGATAATTACATTTATCACCCTGGTTTATATCTCGAAGCTCCATTTCGCTTAATATATTGTCCCGTATTTTCCACCAACTGACACCGTAATTTGAAAAAAGTGTTGTGTTTTGAGCGGCACGTCCGATAAGACGCTGCACTACAATATCGGGGGACAAATATCTTAAAAAATAAATTACCCTTTCAACATAATCATAAAAAGTACCCATCTCAAATTCTTTGTTTTCATACATTTTGGCAAGCACCGTGCCTTTTGATATATAAAGGCTATGGATTTTAACCTGATTGATTTTGAGTGCAGAAAGTATTTTTGCACATTCTATAACATCTGCCATGTCATCCCAGGGCAAATCAAGTATTACATGAGCACATATATCAAAGTCGTATTTTTTTATTATCAATGTTGCATCTATAAATTCGGCAAGGGTGTGCCCTCTATTGATATGCGAAAGAGTTTTGTAGTTTGCACTTTGGAGTCCGAGTTCGATACATACGTCATAATTAAATTTGTCTGCATAATTTTTGAGAGCTGCCATATATCCATCAGCTACGCAGTCGGGTCTGGTAGAAATATATATTCCGCATACATTATCGGCTCTGCATTGATTTATTATCTGTATAAAGCATGTTAAAGGCATATAGGTGTTTGTAAAATTCTGCAAATAAATAATAAATTTATTCGCACCGTAACGCCTTTTTGTAAATTCAATATTTGCTTCAATCTGTTCTTTTACAGACATTGATGACGGTATCTTTTCAAATGCAGCCCCCGCTTCAGTGCAGAATATACATCCGCCTGTACCGACATTGCCATCGCGGTTTGGGCATGTTATCGGAAGGTTGACGCTTATTTTATAAACCTTCTCACCATATCTTTTTTTCATATAATCGGAGTATGCATTGTATCTCATGTAATTATTCCTTTGCTTTATTATACAAATCTTCGGTTGTGTAGTGTATAAAACTGTAATCGTCACACAGCTTTTTTGCGATAATGGGTGTTGAATCGTCAGAGCCCATATCGACAATAAGAATGTCGGGTATTCTTCCTCCATGTGAATAGCTGAGACTTTTCCATATTACCATACGAACAGTAGCTTCTATAGTTTCTTCACTGTTTCGGACTTTAATAACAACAACCAAATCATCGTTATCAATTTTTGAAAACATATATCCCACAAACTCTCTCAAAAGCTGAACAAAACCAAAAATCGCAAAAAAAGTTACTAACGACTTGATTATAATCCCTGCCATATCAAACACCTCTTCGCAATATAATATGCGAAGAGGCTTATTCAAAGTTACAATATAAACTCTAAATCAAAGTGTTGCTGCTTTTTGCTTAAGTATATCAACTTTATCACATATTTCCCATGAAAATCCGACATCTTCTCTGCCAAAATGACCGTAGGCTGCAGTTTTTTCGTAAATCGGACGTCTGAGATCAAGGGTTTTGATTATTGCTGCGGGTCGGAGATCAAACACTTCGCGCACAAGAGCCTCGAGATTTTCTTCAGAAATCGTTCCGGTTCCATAGGTATCTACACATACAGACACCGGATTGCTGACACCTATAGCATAAGCAAGCTGAATCTCGCATTTTTTGGCAAGACCGGCTTTGACAATATTTTTGGCAACATATCTTGCTGCATACGCTGCACTTCGGTCAACCTTGGTAGGATCCTTACCCGAAAATGCACCGCCGCCATGCTTTGCATAGCCGCCGTATGTATCAACGATGATTTTTCTGCCTGTAAGACCGCTGTCACCCTGGGGACCGCCGGTAACAAATCTGCCGGTAGGATTGATATAATATTTGGTATCTTTATCAAGAAGATGTGCAGGTATAACCGGCTTTATTACATATTCCATGATATCCCTTGCAATAGCGTCCTGTGAAATCTCGGGAGAATGCTGTGCAGACACAACCACGGTGTCGACTCTCTTGGGTATGTCATTTTCATATTCTACGGTAACCTGTGTTTTGCCATCGGGTCTGAGATATTCCAAAGTGCCGTTTTTTCTGACATCGGTAAGCTTCATACTAAGCTTGTGTGCAAGTGAAATAGGCATAGGCATAAGCTCGGGAGTTTCGTCACATGCAAAACCAAACATCATACCCTGGTCACCGGCACCGTTATCTTCATTTTCACTCACGGATTTTTTAGCCTCGAAAGACTTGTTTACACCAAGCGCAATATCTTCTGACTGCTCGTCAATGCTTGTGAGAACAGAACATGTGTGGCAGTCAAATCCAAACTTTGCTCTGTCGTACCCTATTCTTTCAACTGTTTTTCGTGCAACACGGGGAATGTCAACATAACAATCGGTTGTTATTTCGCCCATTATCATAATCATTCCTGTAGTGACAGTAGTTTCGCATGCTACTCTTGCTGAGGGGTCTTTTTCCAATATTGCATCGAGTACCGCATCCGAAATTTGATCACATATTTTGTCGGGATGACCCTCGGTTACAGACTCTGAAGTAAATAATTTTCTGCTCATTTTATCATATCCTCCATTATTAAAAAAAATGCGATATAATTCCGCCAACACCACATGACACGGCAGTCATAATAATACCTGCTCCGATAACACCAAGAAGTATTGCCGGAAGCGAATGCTTAATTCTCATTTTCATGAGTGCTGCGATTGCAGCACCTGTCCAAGCTCCTGTTCCCGGAATAGGTATTGCAACAAATAAAAATAATCCAAACATTTTGTATTTGGTTACATTGGATACTTTGGATTTTGTTCTGTTTTTAAGCTTGGACGCAATTTTACCGAATAATTTTGTCTTTTCGAGATAATCAATTATCGGTCTGAAAAACATAATTATAAAAGGAACGGGTAACACATTGCCGACAACACTTAAAATAAAAACAACCTGCCAATCCATACCGAGGGATATTCCGAACGGAACTGCTCCGCGAAGCTCTATAATCGGAAGCATAGAAACTATAAAAACCGCCAGTTCATGATTAATCCCCGCCAAATAAGATTCGATTACTTCTATCATGCTACAACCTCTTATCTTTCTATGTTCATCATTTTTTCTACACGAGATGCATGTCTCCCACCCTGAAATTCATTAACCAAAAATTCTCTTACAATTTCTTTTGCAAGCTCAGGTCCGATAACTCGGCCTCCGAGAGTCAAGACATTGGCATCGTTATGCTGTCTTGTCATTTTGGCGCTGAAAGTATCAGAGCACTGAGCAGCACGTATGCCCTTATGCTTGTTGGCACACATATTCATTCCAATACCCGTGCCGCAAATAAGAATTCCGAGATCTGCGTCTTTTGATGCAACCGACTTGCACAGAGAGTCTGCAATATCGGGGTAATCTACAGAGCTTTCATCATGAGTACCAAAATCCTTGTATTCATATCCCATTGACATCAAATATTCTTTCAAAATTTCCTTTAAGGCAAATCCGCCGTGATCTGATCCGATTGCTATTATCATAAGCTCCTCCGTTTGTTATTTAACAATTTATTCCATGTGCAATGTTATATTCTCTTTCTGCCTGAGAAAGTCTAATATATATAGGTGATAATTCATAAAGATTATCAAACTTATTTTCTTTTGCTCTTTCAAATGCAACCGATGCAACAGATGAGGCTCTTTGCATCATAAGATTGCCCGGGGCAAGATACCAGTTGCTTTTGTTAAAACTTTTAATTGTGTCGCGGTACTTTATAATACCGTCACCCGCAAATATTACCTCTTTATCTGCCATTTCGATTAACAGCTCGTCAAAATCAATTACTCTGTCTTTTGTAATTTTTTCGCCTTTGCAGTAAATGGCATTGTAAACCTCGTTTCTTCTTGCATCAAAAATCGGACATATATATTTATCACTGCAAAAAAATGATGCGGCTACAGAATCTAAAGAAGAAACCCCGATAATAGGCTTGGACATTGCCTGTGCAAGAGTCTTCATCGCAGCCATTCCTATGCGAAGTCCGGTAAATGAACCGGGACCTACGGCAACCGCAAAAACATCTATACACTCTACCGTTATTGAAGATAAGCGAAGCATATCCTCAAGCATTGGCATAATTATCTGAGAATGGGCTCTGTCATTACTTATGGTATATTCTCCAAGAATTCTATTTTCATCAGACACAGCAACTGTAGCATTGACGGATGATGTATCCATTGCCAGTATTTTCATTAATTTTCGCTCCTGTAATCTATAGTAATCTCTCTTGCATCCTCGCCGATGTCAAAGCGTTTTTTTATTATTACTTCATAATAGGGATAGTCAAGCTCATGCTTTATTATATCAGCCCATTCCATTATTATTATGCCTTTTTGATTAACATAATCATCCCAACCTATGTCATACAAATCATCCATAGATTCAAGACGGTATATATCAAAATGAAAAACGGGCAGCTTTGATTTGCGATATTCATTAACTATTGTGAACGTAGGACTTGTGACGATATCGGTTCCGCCAAGTCCTTTTACAACTCCTGCGGTAAAGGCTGTTTTTCCGGCACCAAGATCTCCGTCAAGAGCGACAATCGCACCCGGAGAAAGCATTGCCGAGAACTTTTCGCCGACGCTGAAAGTTTCTTCATAGGATTTGGTTATATAATTCATCTTTTCACCACTCATTAGAAAAGACCGGTAATTTCGCCATCATCATTAATATCTATATTATTGGCAGCCGGTACTTTAGGTAAGCCGGGCATAGTCATGATATCACCGGTGAGAGCAACAACAAAGCCTGCACCGTTGGATATATTAATATCTCTTACGGTAATTGTAAAGCCTTTGGGTGAACCAAGCAATGAAGGATCATCGGAAAGCGAATACTGTGTTTTTGCCATACACACCGGAACTTTATCGAGCTTGAGCTGTTCAAGCTTTGCTATTTTCTTATTTGCCTTGGGAGTGTAGTTTACTGCAGATGCACCGTATATTTCTTTGGCAATTATATCAATTTTTTCTTTGATAGAGAGTTTTTCGTCGTATATAGGAGTAAAATTCGATTCAACTGTATCGACAGTTTCGCAAATGGTGTTAGCAAGATCAATGCCGCCTTCGCCGCCTTTTGCAAATACATCTGAGAAGCATGCCTTTACCCCGATTTTATTGCAATAGTCCATAATAAAGGCTTTTTCTTTGTCTGTGTCGGTATCGAATGCATTTATTGCCACTATTACGGGAACACCGAATTTTTTCATGTTTTCAACATGTCTGCCGAGATTGGAAATTCCTTTTTCAAGGGCAGACATATTTTCTGCTTTGAGATCACTCTTTGCAACACCGCCATTGTATTTGAGTGCACGAACAGTTGCAACCACAACAACAGCATTTGGCTTAAGATTACCCATGCGGCACTTTATATCAAGGAACTTTTCGGCACCGAGATCTGCTCCGAAGCCCGCTTCGGTTATTACATAGTCAGAAAGCTTGAGCGCAAGCTTTGTAGCTCTTATACTGTTGCAACCATGCGCAATGTTTGCAAAGGGACCACCGTGCATAAGACAGGGAGTATTTTCGAGAGTTTGAATAAGGTTGGGGTTTATGGCATCTTTAAGCAAAAGTGCCATTGCACCGGCAGCGTTTAGCATAGAGGCAGTAACAGGATTGCCGTCCATATCATATGCTACAATAATTTTGCCGAGGCGAGTTTTGAGATCGGAAAAATCGGACGCAAGGCACAAAATCGCCATAACCTCGGATGCAACAGTAATCATAAATCCATCCTCTCGCGGTACACCGTCAATTTTGCCGCCAAGACCGATAACTATGTTGCGCAGTGCTCTGTCATTCATATCGAGAACACGTTTGAAAACAATTGAAGTGATATCAATATTGAGCTCATTGCCCTGCTTTATATGGTTGTCAAGGAGTGCGGCAAGCAAATTGTGTGCGCTTGTGATGGCATGCATATCTCCGGTGAAATGGAGATTGATATCCTCCATAGGAACAACCTGTGAATATCCGCCTCCGGCAGCACCGCCCTTTATACCCATTACAGGGCCAAGCGATGGCTCACGCAACGCAATGATTGCATTTTTACCGATAATGCCCATAGCCTGACCTATGCCGACTGTAGTGGTTGTCTTGCCTTCTCCGGCAGGAGTGGGATTTATTGCCGTAACCAATATCAATTTACCGTCTTTTTTGTCCTTAAGCTTTTTAAAAACCTCGGGGGCAATTTTGGCTTTGTATTTACCGTAAAAATCTATATCATTTTCTGTAAGGCCTATTTTTTCTGCAATTTTGCCGATGTGCTCCATTTTTGCATTTTGTGCAATTTGAATATCAGTCAACATCCGAACTCATCCTTTCTTTTAATAAGCATATACTGTGAGAAGAAATTCCTTCTTCTTTACCTTCAAAACCCAAATATTCTGTGGTGGTAGCTTTTATGTTTATACAATCTTCAGAAGCTCCGATACACATTGCTATGTTTTTTTTCATTCTATCAATGTATGGGGCAAGTTTTGGCCTTTGAGCTACCACAGTTGCATCAATATTTTCTATTTCGTATCCTTTTTCGCGAACAAAGCCTGCTGCTTTGCCGAGAAGTACAAGGCTGCTGATTCCTTTATATACAGGGTCGGTATCGGGAAAGTGTCTGCCAATATCACCGAGGCAGGCTGCACCAAGCAGAGAATCAGCAATAGCGTGAAGCAAAACATCTGCATCGGAGTGGCCGAGCAGCCCTTTTTCGTGAGGAATTTCAACCCCTCCGAGAATTAATTTTCTGTCGGGCGAAAATCTATGGACATCGTAGCCAATTCCTATCCTCATATAATTCAACCTTTCAAATACTCAGCCGCCAATACAAGGTCGGCAGGTGTTGTAATTTTTATATTTTTGTATGAGCCTTCAACTATATACACATCATACCCGGCATGCTCTGCCAGCGCGCAGTCGTCTGTTGCCTCAAAACCGCAGCTGAGTGCCTTTTGATGTGAATCATAAATAAGCGTACGTTCAAACGCCTGAGGAGTTTGAACAAGCCATAGATTATTTCTGTCTACAGTTTCAGTGATTTTGCCGTCGTTTCCTGTTTTTTTTACCGTATCGAAAACTCGGACACCCAAAGCACAAGCCTTTTTTTGGGTAAGATGATGTGTCAGTTTGCAAATGTCTTGTGTTCCGACACAACATCTCACTGCATCATGAATCAAAACATAATCTGCTTCGGGACATGCTTCAAGTCCGCAAAATACTGACTTTTGACGAGTATCTGAACCGGGAACAATATTTATGTCAAAATCAATATGTTCAAAAAGCTTATGGGTGTGAGAGATATAGTCCTTGTGACATACAATCACTATTTGATCAACAGCCTTACTTTGGACAAAACGTCTGACTGTGTGTTCTATAACCTGAAGACCGTCTATTTCTAAAAACTGCTTAGGAAGATTGCCTCCCATGCGAGTTCCGATTCCGCCGGCAACAATAATTGCACTGATAAAACATTTATCCATATGCGTTTCTCCGTTATCAAACAAGAAACGAATCGGTCTGCTTGATCATATCTTCTTTGTTACATACAGAATTAAAACGCACTTTTTTAGTCTTCAGCTCAGAAAGCCGAACAGGTATTTCTATATTTCCATGCTTAGAAAGAAGCTCTAAAAGCTCAAATTCATCTTTGTCACTAAAATCCGTACCGTCATTTATTGCTGATAAAACAGCTTCGTTGAATTTGAAAGGATTAGCCGTAGACGCTATAACTGTTGCTGTTTCATCACCGGTGTTTTTGATGTACTGATCGTATACATTTAGCGCAACGGCTGTGTGAGTGTCTACAACATAGGAATACTCACGAAAATATTTTGCAATAGTTTTAGCGGTATCGTCATCGCTGCAGCATCCGCCCACAAATAAGCTTGCGATTTTTTCTTTAACAGTAGGTGCGACTTCGTATCTGCCACATTCCGAAAGAGATGTCATATACTCAGAAACAAGCTTATCGTTTTTGTCTGTAAGATGATACAAAAGTCGTTCCAGATTGCTGGAAATGAGAATATCCATTGACGGAGAAACCGTTGTGTAGAACTGTCTGTTTCTGTCGTATACACCGGTGGATATAAAATCGGTAAGTATGTTATTGCTGTTGGAAGCACAAATAAGCTTATTTATGGGAAGCCCCATCATCTTTGCATAATAAGCGGCAAGAATATTGCCAAAATTACCGGTTGGAACTACTATATTTATTTTTTCGCCAAGTGAAATTTTGCCAAGCGAAAGCAAATCACAGTATGCGGAAAAATAATATACAATCTGAGGTGCAAGTCTGCCCCAGTTGATAGAATTGGCAGATGAAAAAGTATAGCCTCTTTCTGCAATGGTCTTTTTGTAGTCATTGTTGGTGAAAATTTTTTTGACACCTGTCTGGGCATCGTCAAAATTACCGTTTACAGCACAGACACTGACATTTTTGCCTTCTTGAGTGGTCATCTGAAGCTTTTGAATTTTAGATACACCGTCAACCGGATAAAACACCTGAATCTTTGTACCTTCAACATCCTTAAATCCTTCCAAAGCGGCTTTTCCGGTATCACCTGAGGTAGCAACAAGAATTACAACCTCTTTGTTTTCGCCGGTCTTTGCTATTGCCTTTTTCAAAAGATAGGGCAATATCTGAAGTGCCATATCTTTAAATGCGCAAGTCGGACCGTGCCATAGTTCCAGAATATTGAGCCTGTCATTTAAGGATTTTACAGGTGCGGTATTATCTGACCCGAATTTATCCTTTGAATATGCATTTGATACACAATAGTCAAGTTCTTCATTTGAATAGTCTGTCAAAAACAAGCCAAGAATTTTGGCTGCTCTGTCACTGTATTTCAAATTACACAGTTCTTTTATAAATTCTGCAGAAACTTGCGGAATTTCTGCAGGCACATACAATCCGCCATCGGGGGAAATGCCGTTTTTTATCGCCTGAGCGGCATCGACAGAAACTTTACTGTTTCTTGTGCTTTGATACTTCATTACAACAACCTCCTGTATGAATATTACGCACAAATAACTCTGTGGAATACTTTTTTACCTTTTTTGATAACTGCTTCTCCTGATTCAAAATCGGATGCAGAAAGCATATAGTTTGCATCAGAAACTTTGATGCCGTTAAGGCTTACACCACCTTGCGAAATAAGCCTTCTGCCTTCGCCTTTTGATGCGATAATTCCGGCTTTTGCCATACAATCAAGAAGCGAAAGACCTGCTTTTAGCTCAGAGGAGGTAATTTGTGTTGTGGGCATATTTTCGGAGCTGTTGCCCGAGCCAAACACTGCTTCGGCAGCAGCCTGAGCTTTATCTGCCTCTTCCTTACCGTGAACAAGCTTTGTAACCTCATATGCAAGCACCTTTTTTGCTTTGTTGATTTCGGCATCTTTATACTGTGCCATAACCTCGATTTCTTCCAACGGAAGGAATGTGAGAAGCTTGAGACATTTTATAACATCGGCATCATCAACATTAACCCAATACTGATAGAAATCATAGGGTGAGGTTTTTTCGGGGTCAAGCCAAAGAGCTCCGCTCTGAGTTTTACCCATTTTCTTTCCTTCGCTGTTGGTAAGGAGAGTAAAGGTCATACCATATACCTGCTTTTGGTCTTTTCGACGACAAAGGTCGATACCTCCGAGAATATTACTCCATTGGTCGTCTCCGCCAAGCTCAATCTTACAGTCATATTCTCTGCTTAGCATGAGAAAATCGTAGCTCTGCATAAGCATATAGTTAAATTCGAGAAAAGAAAGACCTTTTTCCAGTCTTTGCTTGAAGCACTCTGCAGTGAGCATCTTGTTAACAGAAAAGCATGAACCGATATCGCGAAGAAAATCGACATAGTTAAGCTTAAGAAGCCAGTCGGCATTATTTACCATGACAGCCTTACCGTCGGAAAAATCAATTACGCTGGAAAGCTGCTTTTTGAAACATTCACAGTTATGTTTGATAACATCTTCTGTCATCATCTGACGCATATCCGTTCTGCCCGAGGGATCACCTATATGGCCCGTTCCGCCGCCAACGAGTGCAATCGGTCTGTGACCGTGCATCTGCATATGACGCATTACCACCATTTGCAAAAAATGACCGACATGAAGACTATCGGCAGTAGGATCAAAGCCAATATAAAATGTAACTTTTTCGTTGCCAAGAAGCTCTCTGATTTCTTCCTCATGTGTAACCTGAGCGATTAAGCCTCGCTCCTTTAATACGTCATATACGTTTTTCATAAAATCCTCCATATATAGTAAGTTTAATATTTTTTCACTGAAACAACAATGATATTATATACCAAAAAGCACCATATTGCAAGCGTAAAATTGAATAAGAAAAGCCTTGGCAAAACAGTGCAAAAAGACTTTCCCCGCATAATGAGAAAGTCTTTTAAAAAGGTTAATTGCTGCGAGTTTTATTTTTGTCTTCATCACGCAACTGCGCACGTCTGATTTTACCGGAAATTGTCTTAGGCAATTCATCAACAAATTCAACAATTCGCGGATATTTGTATGGTGCGGTTGTCTTTTTAACGTGATTTTGAAGTTCTTTTTTCAGTTCATCGCTCGGCTTATATCCCTTTGCGAGAACAATTGTAGCTTTGACTATCTGACCGCGTATTTCATCGGGCACTGCGGTAATAGCAGTTTCGAAAACAGCGGGATGCTCCATAAGAGCACTTTCTACTTCAAAAGGTCCGATTCTGTAGCCGGAGCTCTTTATGACATCATCGGCACGTCCTACATACCAATAAAAGCCGTCTTCGTCGCACCATGCAAGATCACCGGTAAGGTAGTAGCCGTTCATGAACACCGAATCGGTTTTCTCCTGATCTTTGTAGTAGCAATCAAGAACACCGAGAGGCTTTCCTTCTGTGATGTCAAAACCTATCTGGCCGATTTCGCCGGGTTCACACACAGAAAAATCATCACGAAGTAAAACTGCCTTGAAGCCTGCAGCCGGACGTCCCATTGAACCGGGCTTGGGATTATCCCACATATAGGTACCGAGAAGTATGGGGGATTCGGTTTGACCAAAGCCTTCGTATACCTTGAGCCCGGTGGCGGCATATATTTGATTAAACACCTCGGGATTGAGCGCCTCGCCCGCGGTGGAAATATGCTTTAATGATGACAAATCATAACGCTTCATGTCTGATTTGATGAAAAATCTATATATTGTAGGCGGTGCGCAAAATGTTGTTATGCGGTATTTAACAATCATATCAAGCAAATCGGTTGGAATAAATTTGTCGCTGTAGTCATATACAAACTGTGCCGTACCGGCAATAAACTGACCGTACAGCTTGCCCCATGAGCACTTTGCCCAGCCGGTGTCGGCAACAGTGAGATGCAGACCGTCGTCGACAACGTTGTGCCAGTATTTGCCTGTTGAAATATGCCCGAGTGGATAGGTGAAAGTATGAAGAACCATCTTGGGGTTGCCGGTTGTACCCGATGTGAAATACACAAGCATTGGATCATCATTGTGAGTACGCTCTTTGTCTGTAGGACGTTCAAAGGCATCGCTTTCGCTTTCTATTTCAAGATCGAAGTTATACCATCCGTCATATTTTTGCTTTCCGAGAATACAGCATTTTTCAACAGTGGGACACGAGGGAAGGCTCTCTTCAACGTGTTCACGTGTTTCTCCCTTATCAGAGCAAATGATCATCTTGATATCGGCACATTCACATCTGAATATAATATCCTTTTTTGTTAGAAGATGAGTAGCGGGAATAGCTACTGCGCCGATTTTGTGAAGAGCATAGATGCTTATCCAGAACTGATAATGCCTGCGAAGAATAAGCATTACGAAATCGCCTTTTTTTATACCGATTCTCCTGAAAAAATTGGCAGCTTTATTAACCTCTGCATTGAGCTGTGAAAATGTGAATATTCTTTCTTCACCTTCATCGTTGCACCATACCAGTGCGCGCTTATCGGGAGCGATTTTTGCATATTCTTCAATAACATCATAAGCAAAATTAAAATCTTCGGGAACATTTACCTTAAAATTAGCATAATAATCCTCGTAATTTTCAAACTCGCTTTTTTCTAAAAATTTATTAAGTAAATTCATTTGTACTTTGACCTTTCTGTATCATACTATCAGTCACTGACAATTGCGAGAAAATGTGCTTCTTTGTTATCAAGTGCTCTCATGCCGTGCCAGTGCTTGGAATCAAAAATTAGGGAATCTCCCGGTTCCATAATTATTTCTTTACCGTCAATTATAATACAGACTCGGCCATCCAGGCAATAGTTAAATTCCTGCCCCGGATGACTGGTTAAATGAATCGAATTTCCACCGGTTGAAGGGGGAACCGTAACGTAAAAAGGCTCAATGCTTTTGTTTGCAAAATTAAAAGAAAGATTGTAATACTGATACTCTTCGCGGCGTTTAACACCAAGCCCATGACCTGCTTTTACAAACTGATAGACATTGAGCTTAGGAGCATCACCGGACAAGATGGCAGTAAAATCCACATCGAATTTATTGGCTAATTCATATAAAATACTAATCGGCATGTCATCTTCACCATTTTCATATGACAAATATTTGTCAATGGGAATATTGAGATAGTCTGCAATTTCTTCTGCAGAAAGCTCGGCAATCTCTCTCAAATCTTTAATTCTTTGCCCGATTAGCTTCACCTGTTCGTTCATAAATAAAGCTCCTCCCATAAAACATTACAATTACCACACATTATACCTAATTCACAGAACAAAGTAAATATTAAAAATGGATTTTCATTGAAAAACAACAAAAAAACAATGCATTAAAAATCAAAACAGTGCAATAATATGTTTGAAAGAGAGATGAAGAAATTATGAATACCATTAAAAATTTGCTTATTACATTACTGTCTGTGTGTATAATAAGCTCCTTTGCCGCTTGTTCGTCTAACAACGGTGACAACACGACGACACCCAATAACAACTCAGCTGACGACAGCATTGAACCCAACATCAACGACGCAGATAACAAAGATACGGTGGAAGATAACAACAACAATCTAAAAGAGGATATCAAAAACGGCGTAGACGATATAAAGGATGATACAAAAAATACTGTAGATGATGTTCGTAACAGTGCATCGGATATGGTAGACGATATCACCGGAAATAAGACAAATCAGTAAAATCTTCGAAATTCTATTTACAATTTGACCGACTTGTAGTATAATAACTTTGAATGATATCCGTGATATCATTCAGTTTACATAATACTGATTATTTTAGGTCAAGGGAGTATGTATGAAACAAACGACAAAATTCGTGTGCTGTGAATGCGGATACAACACACCGAAATGGCTGGGTAAATGCCCTGCCTGCGGCAACTGGAACACGTTTAGCGAAGAAATAGAATTTCCGGTGTCAAGATATGGCAGTTCTGCCTTACCGCAATCAAAGCATACACCAAAAAAGCTTAAGGATATAGAGTCAAACGATGCAAAAAGAACGCTCTCGGGCATAAAAGAGCTGGATCGTGTGCTCGGTGGCGGAATTGTGAGGGGATCACTTGTACTTGTGGGCGGTGATCCGGGTATCGGAAAGTCGACACTGCTGCTTCAGATATCACATAAGGTTTCACAAGCCAAGACAGTTTTGTATGTATCCGGTGAAGAATCTGCTGAGCAAATCAAGCTGAGAGCATCGAGGCTCGGAATTGAAAGCGATAACCTTTTGATATTGCCCGAAACGGAATTAGATACAATTCTTGCATCGGCGGACGGGTGCAACCCTGAAATTATTATAATAGACTCTATACAAACCATATACAAAAATGATATATCCTCTGCTCCGGGAAGCGTAACACAAGTCAGAGAGGCAACTCACCACCTGATGAGATATGCCAAAGAAAACGATATAACAATATTCATTGTCGGTCATGTAACAAAAGACGGAAATATAGCCGGACCGAGAGTTCTGGAGCACATGGTCGACTGCGTTTTGTATTTTGAGGGAGAGCGGACACAGAGTTACAGAATATTAAGAACAGTTAAAAACCGCTTTGGCTCAACAAATGAAATCGGAGTTTTTGAAATGAAGGACAGCGGACTTGCCGAAGTGAAGAATCCTTCAAAAATGCTGTTGGAGGGAAGACCTGAAAATGCATGCGGCTCAACTGTTGTGTGTACACTTGAGGGAACAAGGCCAATTCTTGCCGAGGTTCAGGCACTTTGCTCACCAACCGGATTTGGCAATCCCAGGCGTATGACTACGGGAATAGATTTTAACCGTGCGGTGCTGCTGACTGCCATACTTGAAAAACAGCTTGGTTTTCCTATGCAAAACCAGGACGTGTACATAAATGTTGTTGGCGGAATAAAAATTGTAGAAACAGCTACCGACCTTGCAGTTATAACCGCAATTGCTTCTAATTTTAAGAATTTTATAATCGATTCGAAAACACTTATAATCGGTGAGGTGGGATTGACCAGTGAAGTGAGGACTGTTGGCTTTTGCGACCAGAGAATTTCGGAAGCTGCAAAAATGGGATTTGAATTTTGTATACTGCCAGCAGGAAATGCGCAGAATTATGCAGACAGGAAGGATATAAAGCTTTTGCCTGTTAAAAACGTTTCTGAAGCGATACGCTATTTAAAGAAAATTGAGGATTTTCGATTAAAAGAAAGTTCATCCGGCGAAAAGAAATAATTCATGATTTTAATACGGCACATATAAGCAATCTTATATGTGCCGTAGGATTTTTTATTGAAAGAATAAATAATCGACGGGGTTAACGTAGTCGCCCATGTAGGTCATCTCGAAGTGCAGATGGGGTTCGTCGCAGATTTCCGAAACGCAGCTGTCAGATACATATGACAGAGCTTGTCCTTTGTGTACATACTGTCCTTCATATA
>JAEDEG010000135.1 GCA_016293435.1 Clostridia bacterium | reverse complement strand
TCTGTATCACACCATAACTTTCACCTGTCACGGCGATAATCTGTTTGTTGTCCATACGCATATTGCATGATGCGTTCTTAATGATGCACTCTTTGAGAATAGAGGCATCAATATTTTCACCACGTTCCATCATTCCCACCAATTCGGGAGTAAGTCCGATAACAGGTTGTTTTGAGACCTCAAAGTTGGCATTCGCCTCCTTCATTGCAAACTCAATAGTCATTGGGTCATCGAATTGCTTACCCAAACCATGCCATGCAGGTGCGATTTCACCATAATGCGTACATTCAACGAATGATTGACCTAAAATATTTGCTGCCATAATCAAAATGTTTTTTAATTGTTAATAATGTTATGCTTTTTATTTCTGATGCAAAGGTACGAAGATTTTTCCATACTACCAAATTTTTTACGTTAAAAAATATTAAAGATTTGTTCACGTCTTCTGGCACTGAATTATCGTACCAATCACACTGCCCATCATCATTATAGAAGCAATTCTTTCTGTGGCAAAAGACTCTAAAATCCTCATTCAAAATGTCATTCATAATTTAATCCTCCCAATATCTGTAATACTCAGGTACTTCTTCTGACGTGCCTACAAGGTGCTTTGTCTCCTCGTTGTAAGGTATGCAATATTTTACAGCATTTGCATCACAGGTTAAAAATGGAAACGATTCATTCTTTCTATGATTAGAGAAAAATGAACAACCCCAATAATCAATACAGCTATTTTTAACTAACACCCTATCAAACGGTTGCAATGTCTTAGGGTCAAACTTCGGCTTTTTAACCTTTGGACATTCCCATTTGCTCCAGTTTCGTTGGTCTTTTGACGGATAAAGCATTATTTCTGCGCTTATAAATGATTTAGCAGTAAGCTCTACCATTTCCATTTTACCATTAGGTTCTATATACCACTCTGTATTATCGCCTAATGTTACATTTATTTGGTTATTATATATACCACCAAATTTTACTACACCTGCCAATGGAGACCAAAAATTTACTCCTACAGGACAATCCTTTAAAATTTCGCAAAGATTAATTTCGTTCATAATTACAAGATTCTAAATTTATAGTTATAATTTAATAATTTTTAATGTCGTATTATTTGTATTAATAAGGCATTTGGCATTTTTGTAATGCGGTGTGTGCCTTGTTAATTACCTTGACAGGTGTTTCAATCCACTTTATTCCGTTATTGTATCTTTTCACAATAACAACTGAATTTCTGCCGCCCATTTTCGAGTTCACTATTGAATGGGCATCTTGGTGGCACATTGCAATGTTCTTATATTGCTTTTTTCCTGCTTCCCTTACCCAGTTCTGCTCCATACTGTTCCTACCATTGAAGTAGTAACCATTGAGAGTATCCTTAATTTGAAAATAATATTCCATTATATAATCGTTTTAATTGTTTGACACTGCAAAGGTAGCAAATTTTTCTGATATGACCAAATAAAAATGAATTTATTTTTGGCTTTTAACTACTTTTAACTTTACGGTACTCGTTTGAGTACCATTAGTCAAAGTATATGCAATTTGCAAGGTAGGTTTCGTAACCTATCCAAAATAATGCTATGACAGCAAGTATTTTTAATGTAATGTCGGCAATCTTGTAAAACTTTTCCATGTTGTGTAATATAAAATATAGTTATTTCGCATTTTAAGGGTATTCTAAGCGATTTTCTCATAAAAGGCGATAAGTTGTCCACCCAGCAAAAGATCGTCGCTTAGAAGCCATTATTTTCAGTGCTTGAAGAACTCGTTGATTTGTCTTGCTCTTGTGACCACGAAGTTGTAGGCATCAACCACATTGTTGAAGTGTTGTGACCTTATGTAGTTCTTCTCAACAAGCGGAAGTTCATCAGATGGGATATATACGTCAAATTCCCCTCCGTTCGCTTTTGAAAGCAATACTCTACAACTATCACATGGAGAATAGTAGTCGCACTTAATTCTTACAATTGCAACTGCACTGTCCTTGTAGTGTGTTACGTTTACTTTTGTTCCATTGAAGAAGTCATCCATTTCCTTCCTCAACTCATCGAATGTTTTTTTAACAGTTGTTTTCATAATCACATACATTTTGAAGTTCAAGTACTATACCGTTTTCGGTTTCACGTATCATCATAGTAGCGGAATACAGGTCATTCGTGAAATTATAGAACCAGTATTCAACCTCATCAAGTTGGTTTCGACATTCACGGACTACTATGTATTTGTAGTTTTTCCGTGTCGTTTCTGTTATACAGACGTTTTTTACTTTTATTGGATATTCCATATACTTGAATTGTTTTTTAATTATTTGATGGTGCAAAGGTACTGTTTTTATTTGACACCACCAAATTATTCTCGTTAAAAGTTGTTAAATTGATCAATTTTCTGAAATGTTGATAAAAGATGCGGATCCACTGTACGGGGCTGTTGTTTGATCATTTAGTTTAATATAACAGAAAAAATGAAACGGCCAAACAAAATGATAAAAAAATAGAGGACTATCCTAATTTTTTTTGGATAATCCTCCACTTTAGATACTTGAAGTAAGTTATTCTTCTATATCCGTTATGCAACTAGTAACGTCATTAACCTCATAGTCTTCCATTACTGCGGTTTCTTCCGCAATTCTCTTTGCCTCTTTGTCATTGGTAGCCTTTACCTTTACACCGACAACCACATCAAAGTGTACGTTTACACTATAGGTTTTTTCCTTGTTCTTCTCCATGTAGTCTTGTTTCTCTTTTTCATATCTTTTTTTGGTATTTGGAGATATGATAGACATCACTACAAAGTCTGGTACCACTTTCTTGGCGATTGAGATGAAGTTGTTTTCTTTCTCTGTCTTGTATCCGTCCTCTTCTTCCTTCTCCATCTTGTCAAGTAAGGTTTCCTCAAAGAAAGTCACTAAAGCAGAGTAAATGGCTTTCTTTACGTTCATGGTTGGGAGCATGGATTTTATCACATCCTTATTGAGTATTGTGATTTCACTCATGTCGTAAGGCTTTAAGAAATAGTCTCCATGTTCAAAAGCCGTAAGGCTATCAATGACATCTTTTTGATATTCATTGTAACCCATGTAAGCTTCAACTGTATCCATTTCTCTATAAAAAGACAACAGTGATTTGAAGAATGCTGCTTTCCTAGGGTTTACTGGGATAAAATCCTCTAATTTCTTTCTTTCCATATTAAACTGATTAAATGTTATATTATGTTCTTATTTCTGATGCAAAGGTACGGCTTTTATTTGAGACTACCAAATTATTTTCGTTAAATAATTTAAAAAAGATTATTTTTATTCCCAGATCCTGTGGATGTGTATGATTTTGATCGATTATTTGTTTTAATATAACATAAAAAATGAAACAACCAAAACCTCAAAGGGATTTTTTCTTGTTTTTCTTTTATAACCTAAGATACTGTATAATTTATATATCTATATTTTCTTTTATTTCTTTTTATCTAGTATTCTAGATTATATATATTATAATATTATCTAGTTAATAACGTGCGTGCGCGTGCGTAAATACACGGAATAACAGAAAAAGTCAATAGATATTCAAAAAAAAAATCCAAAAAAGTTTGGCCATATCAAATCAATTTATATATTAAAACAAATAAACTATATTTTGAATCTGGATCGCAAAATAAAGATATAAAGATAATAAAAAATGGAACCGATCCATTATAGACCAATTCCATTTCAAAATGACAACAAAATATCAAACACTACTCCATTCCATTCTTTGAACACTTGAAAGCATAAGTGCAGTAAGGGTCATCTTCACGAACAACAAAAGGTGTATCGGGACGTACATATTTTCCGCTTGCATAGTCATTTGCCGTTCTGTGATAGTGGAGACCTGCAATCTGTCCTTGTGGGTCAAGATAGCGCATATCGTATGAATTTGCATCAAACACGTTGAACCCCTTGTAGGAAATAGGCAAGTCATTCTCAAATACAACGGCAACCCTACCACCATTTTCAAGGTATTCCTCGCACTCTTCCCAATTATATCCGTCAAACGAAAATGTAACATCGTAATTAGGATATTTTCTTTGCAGTTCAATTCTATTAAAAACTTTTGTGTAGTCATAGAACTGAACATTAGGCAAAAGTTCCAAGATATTCTTTCCGTTGAGTTTGAAAGCAAGTGGCGAAAGGTCACTTGTTCCGTTAAGACGTATAGCGAACCCCAAGCCATTTTTCTGTGCATGGCGCATTGCAACACCAATTTCGTACAACATGATACGCATAAACAACACCCTGTTCTCATAGAATAATAATGTCTTTTTTATTCTTGAAACGTTTATACGGCTTTCCTCCTTTCCGTGGGCAAGAATATCTCCCTTGTTTCTGCCGCTATTATTAAGGCAATAAGGGGAGCAGTGCTGACCTTTCGGGCATACATTGTATTTTCCGCTCATATTGTATGGAGCAAGATATATGCAGTATGTAGCCACCTTTGCGTTGTATGAATAACGCATTTTTGCACTTTGCCTAGTTGCACCAAGATAAGATATACCAATCTTTGAAAGTGCATTCTTGTACTCTTGATAAGTCATTTCTTCCATTTTCTTTATTTTTTAATTGTTGTTTTTATTATTGTTTTGACACTGCAAAGGTAGTAAATAAAATCGAAACCTCCAAATTTTTCGGTAGTTTTAACATTATTTTACGATTTCAGCCTTTATCTCATAGTTCCAATAATCGTTACTTTGCCCTTTTTTTGGCTTGTGATAGCCGTTGTGTCTTGCAAAATATTCTGCCTCTCCATAGGTGTGGTGTCCTTTTGAACAACCTACAACGGAATTGCCAATTTTTTTATACAATGTAAATCTTACCTCATCAATGTTAATGGGTTTTATCCCACACTCTTTGAGGGCATTGTTCACTTCTTCAATAGGTGTGTTGATACTAAGTCCTACTTCGTCCAAAAACTCACCAAGTGTTTCACCTGCATGGGACAAACCTCCGAACTCTGTATCATCGTCATTTAATACAATATCCAATAAATGTTTTGTTTCCATAATATGTAAAGTTATTTTTTTTTTATCTCACCACCATGGCTTGATTTCCATGTGCAAAGGTAATACATCTTTTTGTAATATCCAAATTATTTTCATTAAAAAATGTTAAAAGGAAATAATATCTCATACCAGGAGATAAACGCCTCCGCCTGGCAGCAATACAGTGGAAAATATTTGTTTTAATATAACAGAAAAATTGAACCCTGCAAGGATTTAAACATTATTTAACAAAAAAAAGATATTAAAAATTTGGCCATGTCAAAACATTGGTTATATTAAAGTGAATGACAGCACGCCTGTATCCCGTCGTCAGCATCCCGATGGTATTACAAAAAAAAAGAGGCCACTCATCACGAGTAGCCTCATTGTTAAACATATCAACGATTTTTGTAAGTTTCAATAAAGTGTTCACAATAGTTGAAATCCTCACGTTTACATGACACATCTGTAAGTAATCAAAGGTAAATCCGAACTATCCTCCATAAGAGAATTGTAGTCGGCAATGTCTTTCTCCGTGAAATTATCATCTGGTGCAATATCAGTCTTGACAAAGGAAAAAACAATGTCAAAAACGTCCGACAAAGAATTGTAACTATTATTGTAATATTTAAGTCTGTGTTTTGAAATGCTGTTGTTAATTTTTGTTAATGATACGCTCTTTGTCGTTTACAGCATCCAATCTATCCATCCATTGTAAAATCCCTGAACTATCCATATTGTTTGATAATTAAATAAATTAAGTACTCATTTGAGTACCATTAAACTGCTTCTTTAATTATTGCTTGATGTTCCTTTTTCAATTTAAGAAATTCTTCTTCACTGATGTATTTACCTCTACAAGATTTTATGCACTTGGTGAAAGTTGCATACTTCTTATCGTTGGTAGAACTGAATACAAACCATTCCTTGTAATAGTTGTAGTACTTGGTAAAACGCTTCTTGAAATAGGATATTTTGTTCTTATTCATTCCCATAAGGAAATAACGTCCGTTTTTATCCTTAAAAGCCGCCATGTAGTATTCAACACCATCTTTGTTTGTAAGTCCGCAACCTGCAACACTATCCGTGCGTGCAATATGCCAACCATATTTATTTATCCTGTCAGCCTCACTGTAGAATAATTTCCCATGATGCCTGTTTGTATCTTTCAAGTTGTTCTGTCTGATATAAACGTGGCACATTTCATGGAGCAGTGTGTTTGTGTATTCCTTTTCGGTTCTGTCATATTTGTCGGAAATACGGATTAACCATTGCCCATAAGAATGTTTGAACTGCCCTAAAATTGTCTTGGTATGGCATATTTCAAATGTTGGTTTCCTTAGTTTACCTTCCCAGTACATATTGTTGTACTTGTCAAAGGTATCTGAAATCCATTGTGTAGTAAGTTGAAATTTCATAATTCTAATTGTTTTATTGTTTGATGGTGCAAAGGTACGGATTTTATTTTAATCAACCAAATTATTTTCGTTAAAAAATATTAATTAACTTGATGCTGCCCAT
>JAEDEG010000026.1 GCA_016293435.1 Clostridia bacterium | reverse complement strand
CACCGTACATTGTCCATGCAAGTCCTGTAGCAACGCCCACTTCGTCCTTTTTGCCATTGTCGGATTCTCTGAAAATTTTGCTGCCCAAAAATTTCTCGATGGATTTGCCGCTCACGCTTACGCTCTTTTTGCCTTCGGACACTACAGCTCTGGCGGTTTTTCTCATAATTTCGCCTATCTTGCGTTCCAGCTCGCGTACGCCGGATTCCCTTGTGTAGGAATTGATTGTTTCTATAATTGCTTCATCTGATATTTTTACATTGGATTTTTTGAGGCCGTGCTCTTTTATTTGCTTGGGAATAATATATTCCCTTGCAATGGCAAGCTTTTCGCGGTCGGTATAGCCGTCAAGCTCTATGACCTCCATACGGTCAAGGAGAGGTCTGTCTATGGTATCGAGTGAGTTGGCAGTTGTAATGAAAAGCACATCGGAAAGGTCTGTTTCGAGCTCTATATAATGGTCTCTGAACGAGAAATTTTGTTCGCTGTCGAGCACCTCCAAAAGTGCCGCAGATGTACTGCCTCTGTGGTCTGCACCAAGCTTGTCGATCTCGTCGAGCAAAATGAGCGGATTGACGGTGCCCGCCTGCTTGAGTGCAGAGATTATACGCCCCGGCATGGCTCCGATATAGGTTTTGCGATGACCTCTGATTTCTGCTTCGTCTTTTACTCCTCCCAAAGACATTCTTACATATTTTCTGCCAAGGGCTCTTGCTATTGACTTTGCAACCGAGGTTTTGCCAACCCCCGGAGGCCCCACAAGACAGATTATGGGCGATTTTTTGCCGCCGGACAGGGCTCGCACTGCAAGAAATTCGACAATACGCTCTTTGACCTTTTTCATGCCGTAGTGGTCCTCGTCAAGAATTTGAGCGGCAAGGTTGAGGTCCTGATTTTCTTCATCCCTTTTGCTCCACGGAATTGAGGATATCCAGTCGAGATAGTTGCGTATAACCGAAGCATCGGGACTGCCGGGTTGCATACGCTCGAGCCTTGTGAGCTCTTTGTTGGCTTTGCTCAAAACATAGTCGGGTGCGCCGGCTTCTTCGAGCTTTGCAAGCACTTCGGCTCTTTCGTCATCAATATCGTCACCCTCACCGAGCTCGTCTTTGATAACCTTGATTTGTTCACGCAGATAATATTCCCTCTGGTTGTTGTCGATTTTGTCTTTTACCTTGTGAGTTATCATGCGCTCCAAATTGAGGATTTCTATTTCGGACTGAAGTATGGATAGAATTCTTTCCAGACGGTTTACAACATCAAATTCTTCAAGGAGGGCTTGCTTTGTCTCCAAATCGATGGCAAGAGATGCCGCCACAACGTCTGAAAACTGCTCTGCATCGGTAATGCTGAGATATGGCTCCATTGTCTCTTTTTCAAACTTGCCCATAAGCGAAAAATATACCGAGCACTGCTTGGTTATTTCGCGCACATATGCATCTTCGGTAACGGTTTGCTCCTGAGTTTTTTCTCCGTAGGAGGCATATTCGGTAACTCTGCATTCAAAATAGGGCGACACAGAGGTAAATTCCTCAACGCGGGCTCTGGCAATGCCCTCCACCAGCACACGCACATCATCTTGCGAAACCTTTAGTATCTGTTTTACTCTGGCGATAGTGCCCACAGTGTACAAATCTTCGGGGGCAACTGTCTCCATTTCGGGATCACGCTGAGCAAGAAGCAAGAGCAGCTGATCCTCAATCATACATTCCTCCACAGCGTTTATAGACTTGTTGCGGCCAACGTCGAAGTGTATTATCATATATGGGAAAACAGGAAGTCCTCTGAGGGGGAGTACCGGAAGCACCGAAGTCTTTACTGCCTGCATATTATTGTTCATGGTTTTTTCTCCTTATGTTAAGCATCCGCATGAGGATGCATTTTTTCAAATCGGTCAACTTATACCAATTTATATTATACTAAATCATTACAACTATTTCAAGAGGAATTTGCATGAATTTAAGGAACTTAACACCTTCAAAATGGTATAAGCTTACAATAAACATCATATGCTTTAATAAAAGATGACCGAAAGGAAACATATAATAAATGAGGAAAAATAAAAAAAAACACCACATATATACCATTGTAGTGAGCAAAAGAAAAAAAGGTCTGTTTATTATAATTATCTTTGCAATTGTCACCGGAATTATCGGTGCCCAATTTGCTGACAATGCTCCGGAGGGCTCATACTCGGCTTTAATAAAAACAAGCTGTGAGGATATTCTTAATCCCACACCAAACGAGCGTACCAAAGCCTCTCCCATGCTCTATACCGGCAGTCTGCTGAGCTTTTGCAGTCCACTGTTTACCGAAAAGGGTGAGGCACTGACGGTTTTTAATCCAAAGGGTGCCGACACTGCAGACTACAATAGTGAGCAGTATTCCGAACCTAAGCCTCTCCCCTCATCAAAAAACGCTGAAGAAAAAAACATAGCATCACAAAGTCTTAAAATAATCAATGCCACAAGCTACATAATAAATGCCGCAGAGCTTGCAGATGCCAATTTCACATATGATGCCACGGGAGACGAGCCTAAGGTTTTGGTTGTGCATACCCACGGATGCGAAACCTATTCGGACCAAAGCGGAAAAGGTCTCGGCAAATCGGGAACCTACAGAACCACCGACGCGGAAAAAAATGTGATCAAAATCGGAGAAATTCTCACCTCACGGCTCAAAGATGCGGGCATTGCCGCAATTCACGACAAAACAATGTGCGACTACCCCTCCTACAACAAATCCTACATAAACAGCATGGAGGTAATAGAACGCTACAAAAAGGAATACCCCTCAATCAGCTTTGTGTTTGACATACACAGAGATGCCATTGCCAATGCGGACGGCACCCCCATAAAGCTTACCTATCAGGACAAAAACGAGAAATGTGCTCAAGCAATGATAGTGTGCGGAACAGATGCAATGGGGCTGCCCCACCCTTACTGGAAGGATAATTTGATTTTGGCTCTTAAAATTCAAAAGGTATTAGAGGATAAATATCCGGGATTTATGAGACCGATAAACCTCAGACAGGAAAGATTCAACATGCACGAAACCAAGGGGTCGCTCATTTTTGAAATAGGAACCCACGGAAATACGCTTGACGAGGCTAAAAGGGGCATAGAGTATCTGGCTGACGGTATAATAGAAGTTATAGGCGCTAAATATTGACAAAGAGATGTGTTTGAGTTATAATTAACTTGCTGAAAAAACTCAAACAGGCACACCGGAGGTACAAATGAACAAAAGAGAATTAATCATCAGAATTGCAACAATAATAACCACACTGGCATCTGTATTATTTCTGTTTTTTAGCTGGTTTACAATTTCGCTCCCCGCGTTCAACACATTTTTGAAATCGGGCGAGATTTCGTTGTCGTTTATGACTTTGCCGGGATTTATTCAAGAAAACGCCGTCGGGCTCATCACTCGCATGGGAGGCAAAAGCACCTCGGCAACACTGCTCATTTTGTGCGGTGTGATAAAGTATGCCTGTCTGGTTTCTGCTATTTTCGGCATCTGCGGCATATGGAAAATCTGCATCAAAAAAAGACAATCAAGATTCATTTTTTCTGCCGATGTTATCGCGATAGCACTTGAGGTCTTCGCCTTTTTGATTGTAGTTCTTGTAAATATTATAATGAACAGCTATGCCAACGTTTTTGCAGCTGCCATGAAGGTTCAGGAAAGTCTGATTGACATATCCTTTTTGCCGACGATCTGGATGATTTTGGCAACCGGGTCTTCAATAGCCTCGCTGGTGCTTTCGAATATGTACAATAAAATAATCAGTTAATAACAATCCAAAAAAGCAGTCTCGGCATTCGAAATTATCTTTTCTATTACTGCGTCTTCCGGTGAATGAATTTTATTCTTGACTATAGTTTTGGGAATTTTAACATTGCCTTTTCATCATCACAAAAACAAGACAAGAGCCGTAAAAAAGAACATAATAAAACACGCACAAAACATGCGTGAAAATTACCTTTTTCGTCAAAAATTCTTGAAATTTACGGATAAATAGTATATTATACAGAATGTCGGAGCAATCCGATGTTAAATGCGAGATTTCTTAACGGCGGTTTACACCGGCGGTTATGCTCTCTGCTTTTATATTCACAGGCACAATAGTTGAACTCTTGCGGCATAACCGTTTGAGGTCTTGCCTTTTTCTATATTCATCATGCATCTTAAATCCGTATTTACCAACGGTTTTAAGGAATTTTAATAAATTTTCTAATCTAAATTGTCCACGATTTTGGCTTTCACGTTCATAATAGATACAGGTGATTTTTTGTTATTTTATCACTCTTGGCACCTTTGCCATTCTTGACCGTTATTTTATTAATCCTTAAGCAACATTGTTTTGTATTCATTTTCAGATGTCCTTAAGTTTTCTTATCTCTTTACCACCGATGAGTTCGGTTGCTACATATATGTCATTGGTTTTATACTTTTGATTTTGACTTTGTGGTTTCTCCGGTATAGTCATTTCTATAAGACCATTCTCAATCATCGGTTTGATGTAGTTTTTCACAAAGTTCTTTTTGTCTTTAAGCTTCATCGCATACTGCATTTCTTCTCTGCTCTTTGGTTCAATACATATTTCCATTAAGTATTTAAACCTTGCATCGACTTGGGGGGCGACTTGGGGGGCGACTTGGGGGGTATTCTTAATTTTATTTCCCTCTTTGTCATATTCTATCTTATTTCCATCCCAATCTACAACCGCTTTTAATTGAAGCATAATTCCTGTAGCATCTATGTCATACTCAGGTTTTGGAAGTCCTGCGTGCAGACATGCTTCACAAATTTTACCGATTCCTCTTCCCCAACTTTCTATATACCCAGCAATGAAGAAGGCATATGCTATTAGAGGATTGTATGGTTGTGACGGATGCTTTGAAAAAAGTTTCTCTATTGTCCACTCTTTCGGAAGCTTTCCGTTATTGTATATATACATTTTATCTGAATAAACGCTTATCTGAATCGGTATACCGCTTGAATACTGTTTATGTGCAACCGCATTGAATATTGCTTCTCTCAAAGCCTCATCGGGATACGGATAAGTTTCTACCCTCTGCACTCCCTCATAAGAAATCCATGCTTTCATATATTTAATTTTCAGCAGTTCAACAGCCTTATCAACTTGCTCAATTAATGAACCATGAACCTCATCCTGAAATCTTAATTCAGTATCAGTTTCAAAGAAACCTATTTTAATATATGCACCATTTATATATTTTTCGGGATTGTCATGAAAAAGGAGAACTGCAGCCTGATTCAAATAGCCATTATCATACAAACGAAGATTTTTCATTATAACTGCATTACTATCTTCCAATATTGCATTATCAATCCTCTTCTTCCTTGCCGCACGTTCCTTAAATAACTTAATTGCCTTATCACTCAAATCATCTATCGAAACATTTGGCACAGGAGAAGCATCCCATGTTACTCCACTTTTTCTATTAAGAAATTCTTGTAATGCTATTCCTGTAAGAAGCTGATTTGTACTTCCACTTCTATAATAATACTGACCATAGTAGCTTATAGGAAATGTGTATGGTTCTACAACGATCTCTATATATTCTTTCCCATTTTCATCATGCAAATTAACCTCTGCGATGATTCCCATGCTATTCTTTATCTTATTCGGAATATCTTCGAGAAGTTTCTTTGAGTTTTTAATTCCGGTGACCGAACCATCGTCTGCTTTGCCAATATAGATTTTACCACCTTGTGCATTAGCAAAGCCACATATCCATTTCAATTGTTCGTCTTTCCATCCTGTTTTCCACTCATAAATTTCCTTTTATAGTATAACACGAAATGCCAAAAAATCAATCATAGTGTACATAAAAATCATATTTCGTTGTGCATCTACTGTCTTTTATTCAAACGGGATTTTTGAAAATGCCCGAAAAGTGCGTAAAAATGCGGTCAAAACAGAATGTATCTATTTTGACCGCGAATTCTGGCAAAGGTGAATAGTTTTGATACAATCCTTTGTCTTGTGCATTTTTTTAATATCCGTGTCAAGGGTATGATTGAAATATTTTCCCCAAAAATAGATTTGCATGCACAATTTTTTGTACATACAGTATGTTATACTATCTATGTCAGGAGGGAAAAACGATGTTAATGAGAGATAATATAATGTACACAGAAAAAGCAGGTATCCGGATTGCCAAAAATGAAAATAAGTATGGGCTTATCTCGGATTCCGAAACCATATTGCCCATGGAATATGACAACCTTTTCATTTACGGCAGGTATTTATACGTATTGCATAAAGACGGAAAAATCGGAGCAATTCAGTTCAACGATGCGGACTTGTCATATAAAGTTATTGCCGATACAAAATACGATACGCTCGATTTTTATTGGCACGATTTATTGTTTTCGGATGGTAAGGAGTTTGTGTATTATTTTTGTGACGCAGACCATTACGGGCATGAAAGCGTCCGCGTATTTACAAACATATCCATAGAAAGCAGAGATTCGTTTATTTACGCCAATGATGCCGAAAACTGCTATATAATTCAACAGCAAAGCGGCAAAATACTCTGGCATGAGAAAAAAAGACAAGAATCATTTGTCGGCAAACCATGCTATTCATACTGCGGCACTGTTTCCGATGGAAAACCGATGTTTTACGACTTAACAAACGATGGTTATATTGTTCCCCGTAAAAACAGTTATACCCGCCGCAGCAATTCTTTCTTTAAAAAATCTGCAATCCAGGGAGATGATACAGATGAATGAATTAAAACCAGAAATCATAAGCTTGTTTGAAAGCGACGAAATGAAAGAGTACATAAACACGGAATATGATTCGCTTCATATTTTGACAAAAGCTGATATTATCGAAGGTGCAAGAATTGACATTCAAAAAAAGTTTGAACTGCAAAAAAAACTTTATAAAAGTATTAACAAATCGGAAGATTGGGAAATCGACCGTCTGAAATCCGACATAAATGAATACAAGCGTGCAAACGGACACATGTACGGAATCTTCGGCGATGTGTACATCGTCGGCGAATACGGATTTGATGATGACATCCGAGATGAAAAGCTTTACGGTTATCACCCTTATACAAGCTTTCACAAGGCTCTGCAATATATAAAAAATGAGTGGGAGGACGCAAAGGACTCGTATGATGACGGCTCACAGCCGACATTTTGGTACACGATTGAAAAATACTCATCTGATGACTTAGGAGAAATGCACGAGCAAATCTGCTGGTATATAACGGCAGACGGCACTGTAACAAGTTTTAACGGTTCGGGCAGGATTTCAGGCATCAATATTCCACATCCTTTTTCCGAGGGCGATATTGTCACTATGGATTCCACGCCAAGCTTTCCTGAAAGGATAGGACTTATCATCGAAACCGGACCCAATACAAAAGACTTCTGCTTTCCTCAGGCATTGTATTTGTCAAAAGACGGTTTATTTAAAGCCAACTCCGTAAAATCCGCAACCGTATTCAGCGATTATCCTCAATCTCCGCTTTTTTCGCCTATGTATAGGCTGAAAACATATACGGGCGAACTTCCCGAAGATATACGGATTTTTGAGAAAATTTCGGACGGATTAAAAAATCAGGGAAATGCCGGTGCATACCCTTCTTCACTCGGGAACACACTTTGGGAAAATCTTTATAACACCGACGAAACAGGCAAAGGAGTTTCCGAAAGTGAGCTTAACGAGATTTGGGAAAGGAGCCTTAAAGAATGGCATTCAAGGGAATATTCTGGATAAAACCGAACGGCGAACTTTTGGTATTAAAAGTAAAATGTGATTCTTTCGGAAATTTGCTTGAGGATATTCCGCACAATATGCTATCAAAAAGCGGCGGAAATTTCAACCACAAAAACGCATGGAACGCTCTGCCCAAAAGTATTACAGATAACAAAGAATACAATTACTTTCCGCGCGGCAGAGCGGAAATCCGAAACGGCAAAGCGATTATTTTTACAAACTACATTACCGAAGAATTAAAGCTCAAAATTATCGACGCTTTTTATCTCTCCGACGGGTACGGAATCGAGCAAGTAATTTTCAAAATTGACAATTCGGCACACTATAAATATACTGCCAAACGGCACGGACTCTTTTAGAATCCGTGCCGTTTTCATATTCCTATATCTTTTAAATCCTGTTCAAGAAAATTCATATACCGTTTTGTCTTGCTTAAATTTTCTTCTTTCATAACAATATCATATGCATTAAGCAAAAGGTCAAGAGGGATTTCTACCTTAAGATATTTGCTCAATGCCTTTAATATTCTTAATTTGCCGTCAATCCTGCCGTTGTAATACTCAAGCGACAGATAATCATGCATACACTCCATATATATTTTGCCGTCATCATCTTGGAAATATCCGTCTGCCGTCATATCCATACTTCCGCCGATTTCCCTACGCATTTTAAAATGTCTCTCGTCCATATTTTCATAACAAATGCTTTCAAGTACAAATTCTTCTGTATCTTCAACAAGTGTTTCGGGATGAAAGCTTACAATATCGCCTTTCTTAAATGGTGTAGGACATACAAACCACATTAAATCAAACATCATCACAATATCCCATTCTTCATCGGTAAGATTTTCATACTCTAAAAACACCGGTTCTTTTTCATTGTTCAGTGTGAATGTACTTTTCTTTTGTGTACTTAAATTTATTTTTGTTACTCTTATTTTTGTAAATTTACCCATATTATCTTTTTTAAGCTCATCCCAAAAATCCGACAAGTTCTTGTAAAGACCGTACTCGCACGAAAAAAGCGACGGCGTTCCGCAGTAATACACATCGCAGTTATAAATATGATTATCATCGGCAGTATAGAAACTTTTCAGCGCTTTATTCTCAATTTCCATATACATTTTTAGAGTTTTATGCAAGCTCACCTCGGGATAATGCTTACTGCTTCCGTGAAGCTTTATCTGCTCGTCCGGCATTGTTTCGATTATATGATTGAACATAGCGTGTTTTTCGGCAATGGTATGATTTTCGCTTGCGTTTGCAAGATACGCACACTCGGCAGGCGAAAATTTATGTTCGATTTTTTGGCAATGTTTTGCTATGTCATTAGAATTCATATAGGAATAAATATTAAATTTATCTATTTCAATATATGTTTCACTCTCATCTTGCTGTATTACCTCACACCTGTTCATGCCTTCCCGGTTCTTTTTATACGGAAGTTCAAATTCCAGCATATATTTTTTATTATCATCGTGCGCAAATATAAAAAGCATATCTGCACTTTCGCAGTACAATTTCTTGTTATTTTTGAATTTTAACTTTATATTTGGCTCGCACCACAGCTTTCTAATTTCGGAAATAGAATAATTTTCAACATCAATGCCGTTCATCTCAAATAGTAATACATCTTTTTTGTCTACGATATTACCACCGATTCCTATACCTTCATATTCCATTAAAAACCCTCCTTAAAAAGGCTGCACCACATTTGATAAGTATATTATATCAAATGTGGTGTACCAAAATTTGTACATTATTCAGCCGGTTTCACTGCATCTGCTCCGCAGGACGGGCATAGATTATCCGCGCGGTAAACCTTATCCGGATATTTTCCGGCTTTCAGGCAATGTTTGCACCATCTCGCACCGCACTTCTCGCAGCGAAACATATTAGCTCCTGATGTTTTGCACAAAGGACAGTATGCCATAGTTCTCACCTCCTTTTCTTCCGTCATTGATTATCAAACAAAAATACGAATTATTACATAAATAACAAACGCAACCGGAAATAACAATCCAATTGCACCAATAATAATTTGCAACCATTCTGGCATTATACTAAATAATAAATCAGCTAACATGGAATCACTACTTGATCCATTTTCAACAACTCGTTTTTCTTTTCCACCACCATAAACATTGTCAAGGCTTGAATTTTTAATGATGTATTCCTTTCCGCTGTTATCGGTAAAAATCTGTTCTTTTCCGCCGCCATATACGTTATTCTGACTTGAATTTCTGATTTTTGCCACAGTAATCATCTCCTTTTGTTTTAATTTTACCGCACACAATATGCAAAAAATTGCACATCATATACCGTATGTGTTTCTTTTCATCTTATCAATGACCGCTTCGCGCAGTTCCGCCGGTTCAAGCGCCTCACATTCATCGCAGACAGACAATGCCCAATGCACCGTATTCACAAAACTTGCATTTTCGATTTCAAATATAAAATGTTCACCGTCACCGCAATCGGACAGATTTATATGCTTGAAATCCTCCGAAAAATCCTCAAATATTTTTCCGAGCAATGAATTTTTGCACTTCATTTCAGCACGGATTCGTTTGTCAGCCTCGGGATAAACAGGCGGATTTATTACTGCTTTTTCATCGTTCTTTGATTTATAAATCTTAATTTTACCGCTATCCGATACTTTTCCTGCTCCCTGCGCCGTCATAAGTTCCTCGTGCGGCATTTGATGTATCGGTTCATCGAGAATATGAGTATTACGTATCATATCCATTCTGAAAGTCACTCCGTATTGCTCGTTTACAACCTCGCCCGTCACATAATATATACCTTGTTTCATAAAAATCCGCTGCGGAATGAAAACATACGGTTTCTCCCTATACGGCACAAGCTCCTTGTTTATGTTATATATCATATATGTAAACGACACCTGTTTGCGATTTTCAAATGCGTTGCCTATATCCTCATAAACACGGCACATTTCAAGTTCTTCCTTTTTGTCACGAAGAATCTCGGGGGACGGCTTGTCAATGCTCCAAAGCGTTTTCTTGACCGACATCAGCGACGAAAGCTTTTGCAGAATATCCTCTTTCAAAATTATCGGAATCATATTATTAAATTTGACGCTGTAATGCAGCAGCATATATTCCGATGTTGTGAAATAGTTTTCAATAAGCGAATATCTGTATTGCCCGTTTTCCTTTTCCGCCGATATTTCATATCCCAAATCAATTAAAAGCTCAATAGAATCCTTAACCGTTCTCCTGTCCGCTACAAGGTTATAGTTGTCTTTCAAAAGCCGTATGATATCCTGAATTGTCAGTGTTTTAATATCGTCCGTATAATCCTCCAAAAGCTGCATTATACAAATTGTATTTGCCTTTGCACCGAACATTGAATCGTTTTTTATGCGATTTCGCCGTACTATTTTCTCTAATGTTATTTCCTCGTTTTCCGCCGGAAACATGAACGGCTTTGTTACAGGCATTTTTTTGAGCCTGTTGCGAAAAAAGTCATTCCCGGGAATAGGGATGTTATTATCGTTGCACGCCTGCAAAAGTTTTCTGTATGACACGCCCAGTTTATCTGCCGCTTTCATTGGTCCCATATCCCATACCGCATCATAAATCTGCTGTCTTGTAAGTTTTATTTCAGACATAAAAAATGCACCTCACTTTGATACTTTATATGCACCCATCTTTTATGCCTCTATTGTATCATAAGTCAGGTGCAAAAAATTGTACATCTGATCATTTTATATTCCGTATTTATTTTTCTTAAGTAATTCTATTGCTTTCACGCGCAGCTCATTGGGACTTACAATCTCGCAGCAATCCGCAAAACGTAGCGACCAATATAAAAGTCCTTCATAGCTTCCGGATACGGTCATGTTAAATGAATTGTCCACATTTTTAGTAATCTGTGCATCGCCGCCAAATCGGTCAATCGCATTTTGAAGCAGTACATCATCACACTTAAAAGTAACTCTGCCGCATTCCCCGCCATACATCAAAACTGCGGAATCCTTGTATGATGAAAGAGAAAACTCATCGGGCATCGGCACGGAAACATTATCTGTGATTGTAATGTCTGAAATCTTGTCAATGCGGAAATGGCTTATTGCATTATCATGAGAGTCACACTTTCCTATTAAATAATATCGCTCATTTGCAGCAATCATAGCATACGGACTCACAATATACGGCTCGTTTCTTTTCGGTTTTAGCTTTTTGTCAAAATCATATTTAAGGTATGTGAAAGAAATTTTGCGCTTGCTTATAATTGCCTCGTCAATTTCCTCTATGTTCAAAAAAACTTGTTTATTGTCTGTTTTTCTGCCCGAATTTATGACAAACAAATTTGCATACCGCCTGCGTTTGTACTCAGGCAGGAGTTTCCGGAGTTTTTCTATAAGTTTTTTGGAATACCCTGCCTCTATTGTTTGATTCGTGTATACGCTGTCCATTAAAAGCCGAACCTCGCTTGCGTCAAAATCATGCTCGTCAAGACAGTATCCGCTGCCCGTATCTTCAGGAGTTAATACACTGTATCCCATCTCCGTTAAAACATTGACACAACTGTATATTGTTCGCCGCTCGACCTTAAGTCCGTATATTGATTCCATTTTAGATATAATCTCGGACATTTTAAGCGTATGATTGCTGTCGGTGTAATCTTTTAAAATTTCAAGTAAGCAAAGCGTGTTTGCTTTCGCAGTAAGCTGCATGGTTATTCCTCCGAAAAAAATTTATTATACGATTATTTCTCCTTTTTGCTTGTGTAATATTCTTCTGCTTTTTTAATATTTCCTTTTGAATTTATGTTGTAAAAGATCGGATTCTGTCCGTTAAATTTTTGATTTTTTTCGCCGCATTTCGGTTTTTGTATCACTTTTCTGTACAAATTGCTCATAGTATCAGTATCACTATCTTCTACCAATTCTCTGGATAGCAATTCTCCGTCAAAAATTTTTCTATTCCACCAATCACGATATTCTTCTTCATCTATTCCTTTGTAATCATTTATAGTGTGGCTTATCTGAGATTTCAATTCTTCAAGTACATTTTTATCGTTCTTAAATTTACTATAACTCTTATATGATTTGAGAACATTATTATATTTTTTCATATGCTTAAAATTATTTTCTTCATCATCAGCCCGTATACTCTTGCTAAATTCAAGAAAATTAGCATCACCCAATTTTACTTTTGCGGATTCCACAGTATCGCAATGATATAATTTCCACATAAAATCTATTTCTTTATCTCTGAACATCAAAGTATTTTCAAACAATTTATAAAGTTCTTCTTTGTTTTCTATACCGTCCATCATTGCCTTGCGTGTTTGCATTTTATTGATTTTATACACAGCAATAACCTGCGATTCATACAAAACCACGGCATACTCAAGATGCTTTTTCATACCATCTCCGATTTTCCAAAATCCCCGTGAAATCTCATATAGTTTATCAGAATTATCATAGCATTGCGAATATGTTGAATTGTTTAACTTTATAAATACAACTTTACTTTTTATTTCTGTCACATCTACATTTTCATATGCACATTCATCTTTGAAATCGTCTAATTCCCATGCTTGTGTCGTTCTCGAACGATTCATTTTTTCACGATTGCTCATATGTCCATTTACAAGGTTTTTCAACTCTTCATTCGGCTTTTTATTATGTGTTACTCCATATGCATTGATAAGTGCGGATTCTGCCATAAATGCCTCATTCTGCGTAAGCCCCCACTTGATTATATATTTTTTAAAATAGTCTTCCTTCCATAATTTATTTATAGTCCTGCACTTTTCGCTGATATCATTTGCTTTTTTTGAAATAATTTGTTCGATTTGTTCTTCATCAAAGTCGCTGTTGGCTTTTAATTCTTCTCTTAGATTTTCTTCTTCGGTTTTCTTCATATCAGCCTCTTTTTCGTGCTGATAAATCCTTTCAGAAATTCCTTTGCCAATGTAAAAAGGTATAGGAGTTCCACTTGAAGTGTCACATAGCATATATACATAATATCCGTCATTTTTATTTTTTTGCCCATCATAGGTATCGCTTAAAGTTTTTCTGATTTTATCATCCATTCTTAATATCTCCTCTCGCTGTACTAAAAAATGTACTCTAATCACATTATATCATTTCAAGCGACATTTGTCAATAAATTTACGAAGCAAAGCCAATGCTTCGCTTGTGTTCCTCCTTTAGCATAAGTGCCGGCAGATTAAAGTCGTCCTTTTCGAGCCTGAATAATGTTTCTTTGTCCTCGGCATTGCAAAATCCCTGTTTCATAAGCCTTGTTGCCTGCCGCATCTCGGCTTGTTCAAGCACATTTCGAGCAAATCTGCCGTTTCCGAAATTTTCGGTATTCTGTGCCGTTTCAAATATTTCCATTACCGCTTTTTCCGCATCGGCTGTCATTGTGTATTCACTTTCTTTCATCATAAGCTTCATAATATTCAAAAGTTCTTCTGCGTTATAGTCGGGAAAATCTATGTGAAAAGCAATACGGCTTTTTAATCCCTCATTTTTTTCAACAAATGTTTTCATTTTGTCGGGATATCCGGCAAATATGACAATAACATCATCACGGTGATTTTCCATTTCCTGCACGATTGTGTTAATTGCCTCATCAGCAAAGCTTGCAGTATCGTCAACCAGAGAATATGCTTCATCAATAAAAAGCACGCCGCCTTGCGCCTGCCGAAACTTCGCCTTAACCGCCGGCGCTGTCCAGCCGACATATTTTCCGATTAAATCCGCTCTGCCGCATTCAACAAATTCCCCTGTTTCCAAAATTCCTTCATTTTTTAGAATCTCTGCAACCAATCGTGCAACAGTGGTTTTGGCGCTTCCGGGATTCCCGGTAAACATCATATGTCTTGAAAAAACGGCATCGGATTTAAGATACCCGTTGCGGATTTTCTGCATTTTGTACGCTGCAATAATATTGTCTATAACAGCCTTTACATCATTCAAACCCACCATGCTCTGAAGTCTTATATATGCGTCTGACATCTCATCTTCTTTTTTCTCAAGTTTAACAGACTTCTTTGCATACTCGGTGTAAATACGCTCTTTCAGACTTGATTTCGTCCATGAATTAAACATTTTGTGAATCTCGGATGCTTTGTATCTTTCCTTATTAAACACCTCGTCGTCAAAGCTATACTCCGAAAGTGAGCTGTTTTTTATAAGATAGCTCATATATCTTTTTGCCACATTGGCATCGCCCATTCCCTCGCTGATTGAAATAATGTCAATATCATCTACCACTTGACTGATCAATTTTTTTGAAACACCTTGCATTTTTGGAATTTCAATGATTATCACAAGTACATTTTTGGCATATTTGCGAATGAGAGATGATAAAAAATCAATTACCTGTTCGTAGGCGGTGGCATAACTGCTGTCACCGGAATTATATGGCATCAGCTCCAAAATAACGGTTCCGCCCTCTGCATTGTAGAAAAGATTAACCATATCATCCTCGTCATAGCAGCTGTCTGTAATCTTATAAATACGGTCAATTCTCCTGCCTTTTACCCTGCCGTTTGAATACAAAGCGTGAACAAGCAGCCTTGCTTGTTCCAATGCACTTTCTACCTCATCAGCGCTTATTTTGTAATGCACGGGATGCCCGAAAAACTCTTTCGGATGCTTATCTGAATAAATCCTTTTCAGTTCATCGGTAAAATCGCCGCTTGCCATTATTTCGTTTGCCTTTATAACAGCGTCATCATATGAAAGATGATTTTCCGGAATAAGCGTTTGCTTCACGGAAAAAGTCCTATTATCACGGTAATCCAGTTTAAGGCGTCTGCTCAAATTATGTAAGCCAATTCTTGCATATCCCATATCAGATATCTGATTTAATTTATTTTCAAAATATTCAACCGTTATTTCGTTAAATTTAATATTATATTTTTTCTGTGAATACCTTTTGAATATAAATAAAATATCGTCATAAATCTCCGAGAAACATTCGTATTTATATCCGGCAATGGCTGTTAATTCCTTTTCGCTGTAATCTGAAAAGTACAGAACTTTATTTTCATTGTCGCCAAAAAGGTGTTTAGCCCCAGCATTAAGCTTTCCCAAAATTGCTTTTTGCTTATCATCCTTCAAATTCTCGGCAGAGCATTTTTCTGCAATTTTGTCTGTCAGTTCCTTATTTGTTTCTATAGTTACCTCATAATAAAGCATCGCAAATTTCCTCCGTATTTCATTTTACGACTTTATTATACAAAATCTGATGTACAAAAAATAGTACATCAAAAATTCATCCACCTTATTTGTCTTATTTCAATATTTTTTTCTTTTGCATAGTATAAGGCGCGATAAGTTCCGCTTTTTAGATTTGACCTCTCGTCATAAACCGCAATAATTCTGCCGCTGTTATCTATCATATATCTGTCACGCATTTGAAGCATACTCATACTTTTGTGTTCTCCGACAATTATTACTTCATCGGAATTGTTAATTGCATTAAGATACCTAAAATCAGTGACAAAATTATTATATTCTTTATATGGCAGCACTGCCGCAAGCTTAATATTCGGATTTTTCTCCTTTGCGGACATAACACATTCCGCCGCCCAAGTGTCAACTCCCAATGCTCCGCCCCAAAGAAACCGGGCATATCCATCATGTATCGCATTTTCAATTTCACATTTTAATTCCGATATAAGCTTTTGCGCTCTTTTATCCGACAAGTTATCTTTCCAAGGAAAAAATATATGTCTGTGCCCTGTAAAACAGCAAGTTTTCATTTATCATTCTCCTCAACCTTTATCCTCGCAACTTTCCCCCACGGTGGATTAACATCTTCGTTATTTATAAGCCATAAAACAGGGACTCCCATTGCCGATTTTTCTTCCGGAAACATATCATATCCATCTGTAATGATTATTATATATATAGGCAAATCATCTGCCATGTATTTTTTCATATATCTGAAAATTTCTCCGAAATCATTACCGCCGCCCCCAACAGGTTTAATTTCCAGCAATTCTTCAACATTTTCAAAAGGTACAGGCTCTGTGACATAGCTTTCGGTAAAGCTTAACATTCCCGTTAACGCCCCGTCATATTGTTCAATAGCACCGCATATTTCAGAGTAGGCTGCCGCTATCTCATTATCACTGATTGAACCTGATGTATCAATCAAAAACCAAAGCTTTTCTACCGTTTCCTTTTTCACATTTAAATCAGGCAGAAAAAAATCGCAATCCCCGAAGCGTCGATCGGGCGGAGTGAACGAATAATCGTTTATTTCTGTTTGTATAAACTCACCCAGTATTGTTCGCCAATCTATTTGGGGGGTTCTTATTTTTTCCAACATTCTCTCAACAAGCAAAGGTGTGCCGCCAAATCCCTTCATTGGTTTCCGTATTTTTATCGTTTCCGCAGCGACTTCTATTCTGTTTAACCATGCATCGCCCCACGAATCATCATCGCTGTCCATCCAGCGCGAATGATCGTCCCATTTACATTTATCGTTTTTTCCGCCTCTTTTAACAAGCATCTCATAAACTTCTTCAGCAGTATATTTATATCCCTCATCACCGTTTGGCGCAATATGCATTGCCACGCCGTACTTGCGAAGTGTTATTGAGCTGTTGTCAAAATTATTTGAGTATAATATATTTGAGTTTACAACAATATCACAGGCAATGTTATACATCTCGGACTCACGCCCGTCACGTCTTTTGCAATGATTCAACGCAACGTGCATAATTTCATGCATCAAAACAAAATCAAGCTCGGAATCGGATAAATCATCCATAAATCCGGGTCCGAAATATATCCGATTACCGTCCGTTGCCGCAGTTTCACATTTTTCGTCTACGGCAAATATCATATGCATAAGCAACAATCCGTAAAAGCCGTTATTCATAAGTATTCTCATTCTTGAAAGCAGCAAGCGCTTATTATACTTTTTTAAAGTATTTTCACAGAGCACTGTTTAATAACCTCCCTTTCGTTTGTAGCCATTTGACAAATTCGGGCATTTTCATCAGGAACTGCTTATAGTCCTTATCCAAACACATATAATCTTGCATAAGCACGGCTGAAAAATCCGGCGGTATTCTTTCCGCATATTTGATTGAATTTGCAATCTTTGCCGCATCGTATTTGTGTTCTCTTGCATATGCCGTCATTGCGGATATGAGTGCATACATTGCATCGATTGTATTCGGAACAGCAGATGTCTTGCCTGCGAAAATGTCCTCCATATCCGACAGCTGCTCATAGACTTTGCACCAAGTACGGAACTCGTGCGCAACACCGTTTCCGACAAGTCCCGATATAAGCGGAAATGACTTTGCAATGTCATCTGACACAAAATTTAATATATTACTCGCCATCTCCCACGTTCTCGGTGTTGCGAATGCAAGCTGTTCGGAAATTATTTTATTTTGAACAAGATAATCACGTTTAAAGGACAGAAAACCTACAACCTTAGGATTTATGCTGTGTGATACCGCCCACATTTTCCATGATTTAAAGTTTGACTCAATTTCAATATGCAAAAGTCTGTTTGCAAGTGCCCTCGGCATTTTGAATGCAACGGATTTATCGGTCACACGGTTTCCGGCGGCAATGACAATACAGTTTTCGGGCAGCTTATGTTCACCTACAACACGGTCAAGCGTAATCTGATATGCCGCCGCCTGAACTGACTGCGGAGCGGCAGATATTTCGTCAAGAAAAAGTATGTTGATAATATCGCTGTTGCTGTCCATTTGGAAAATCTGCGGTTTTAACCATATTGCAAGAGTTTTGTCTGCATTGGCTGTCGGTATACCCCTTAAATCAATCGGGTTAAAAAGCAAAAGACGTACATCGGTTATAACGGTTTTCTTTCCCGTTGCATCCTCTATTTTCTTTGCCATCTGCCGAACCCCTTGCGATTTACCGACTCCGGGAGGTCCCCAAAGCATAACCGAAGGCAGCGTCTTTACCGGCATATTTTTGTTTATAACCGCAGAGTATGCATCCGAGAGCGTTTCAACCGCCTTTCCTACAGACATCAGCGGAATATTATTTGATTGTATATCATTCATTTTTAACACCCAACCTTTTATCAATTTCTTCTATTCTATCCTTTAGGCTTTGAATTTTGTCGGAATAACTTTCGTCTTTTGAAAGCTCTTGTGCAATATCGACTTTACGTTTCTTCAGCTTTTCGAGGTTCTCACCGATTTTCGCAAGATGTTTTTCAAAGTTATCCATAAAATTGTCTATCCTTGTAAGAATACCCGTTTTCGCAAGTCCGAGTTCTATTCGATACCGCCCGTTATTCTTGATGTACACAAAAGGTTTATGCTTAAACATTCCCGCCGGCAGAATTACGTCAAAACCACGGTATGATAAAGCCGTATGTTCACTGTCACAGAGTTCATTTTCTTTAAGCAGCCCAAACAAAACTTCACGCAATTTTGCACGTTCTTCATTTTTGTAAATAAACTTGTTTTTTCCTATAAATTCGCTGTCAGCTTTTGCTCTTTCGGCAAGTTCTTTTTGCCGCTTGATTTTGCCCGGAATTTCAAGCTTCTCAATTTCAAGAGCCGAACGCATTTCAAGCAGTTTTCGCTGTAATGTGACGCACCTTGAAAGCTCGTTTGCACATTCTACCCTTTCCTTTAAGAGTGGGTTTCCTATCGCCAAAGCCTTAACCTCCGCATAATCAAGTACCGCATCATCTATTTCATCGCAAGTTCTGCTGTCAACGCTGCCAGAGAGCACATTTGAAATAATTCTTTGTTTATTCTCCAAGATCTGCCACGAATACGCATCAAAACTTCCCTCTGTGATATAACGGTAAATTTCTATTTTTTTATTCTCGTTGCCCTGCCTGATTATTCTTCCCTCACGCTGAACCATATCCGCAGGCCGCCACGGCACATCAAGGTGATGGAGCGCACACAGCTTATTTTGAATATTGACCCCCAACCCCAATTTGAATGTTGAACCGATTAAAATTCGGATTTCTCCGCTTTGCACCGATGCAAACAGCAAATTTCGCTCTTTTTCGGTTTTTGCGTCATGAACAAAGGCGATTTTTCTTTCGTCCGCTCCCATTTTGACAAGCAATTGTTTCATTTCATCATATAAATTAAATGACGCTTTCGGTGTTGAGATGTCGCAGAAAATTAATTGCGCTGATTTTTCTTTTTCTGTTCTTTTGTATATTTCCATTACATTTTCGGCACAGTGTACCGCTTTTGATTCATATGAAGACGCTGCGTTCGGACTGACAAGCCTTAAATCAAGCGCCGCCTTTCTGCCGTCCGAAGTAACCTTTAACATATTATCTATTTTGGGATTCATGCCGCGTGAACGGGTAACATCTGCTCTTGCCGAAATATCATCAAGGTATAATTGAAGTTCATCTGTTTTTGATACATTGTCATCAGCATATCCGTCAAAATCGGGTATATCATTTTGCTTATCAACGCTATGAAAGTCTGCGATTGATGCAAGAAGCGTTCCAAGCTCCGGCAGATTATGAAATTTTGAAAACCTTGTTGCCATTCTGAATTTACTGGTATCAACGTCAATTTCCATTTCATTGACCTTTTCCGCAAACATACTAATCCAGCTATCGAAATTTTGGAGTCCCAAAAGTGTAAGCTCACCGTATTGCAGATATTTTTGCATTACATAAGCGTCGGTCAGTGAATTTGTAATCGGAGTACCCGTTGCAAATACAACACCCCTGCCGTTATTTTGCTTTTGCACAATGCGTACTTTTTCATACATATCACTGCATTTTGCACTCCCCGTAGTTGAAATTCCCAAAACCTTGCATATTTTTGTTTCAATCGGCAGATTTTTATAATTGTGCGCCTCATCAACAAAAAGCGTGTTTATCCCCAAATCCTCAAAATAAATTGTGTCACATATGTCATCAGCGGCATTTTTGAGTTCTTCAACGGCCTCGGTTAATTTTCTGCTTTTGCTCTGTAATTTATCTATGAGCTTATTGTTTTTCATCTGCTTATTTAATTTTTCTATTTCTTTCATCATAGTATCAATGTAATACTGCTTTGATATAGGCACCGTCTCAAAACAGCTGTATGCAATTATAATTCCGTCGTAGTCGCCGTTCTTTATATCTTCGATAACCGCCTCTCTTTTTTGGGGGGAAAAGCAAGACGGGTCAATACACAAAACATTAGCCTTTGGATATAACCTCTCAAACAAGTCTTTCCACTGCCCTATAATATTGTTCGGCACGACATACATATTCTTTTTAGATATTCCTATCCTGCGCATTTCCATTCCGGCGGCAATCATAACAAAGGTTTTCCCCGAACCGACATCATGCGCAAGCAATGTATTCGGTGAAAACATAATTCTGGCAACGGCGTTTTTCTGATAGTCAAACAGTTTCTCTTTTTCGGACATTCCCGAAAAACTTAAAAAACTTCCGTCATAATGCCTGATAACGCTTGATGCATATGTGTCATCATAAATTTTTTCAAGCCGCTTTTTTCGTTTTTCGTCCTGCCATATCCAATTTTGAAATTCTTTAATGATTGCCTGCTGCTTTTCAGTTGCAAGCATGGTTTCCTGCTTGTTTATTATCCTTTTTTTACCCGATTTTGATGTTAAACTCGCAACCTCGTCCGTCACATACACAGGGCGCATATTTAATGTTTTCTCGATGATGTACAATGCCTCAATGCGATCTGTTCCGTAGGTGCTGCTTGACTTGACTTGTTTTTTGTATCTTGTTTTGCACGGAATTTTCCGCGTCATATTGAGTTTTAAATGCGTCTTTGTCCTCTTTGTGAAAAGCGTAAAAATCACCCAGCAAATGTTTAATAAAATCATCAATAACATCTGTCGGGACCCAAGGCGAGCCGAGAGTTATATAAATATCGTCAGATGAGATTTTTTGAGGGATAACCGCTTTTAGTGCTTTGACATTGTTTCTGAAATAACCGTTATATTTTTTATCCGCTTCCTTTGCAGTTTTAAGCTTTTCAAGCACTCTCCCCGAAAGATACTCGTCCGCAGTTTCCCAGCCTTTGTAAAAACATTCCTCCCACCTGCCGGGGTTTTGATATATCGAACCGCCAAGCTCCGATATGACATCCTTAAGGCTCATTCCGGTGATTTGAGAAATATATTCAATGTCAACCTCTCCCAGATTGTTTATGGACAGAACAAGTCCGTCTGCCGCATTTTCGGCAAACACACCGGACGCACGCTCGTCACATGAAAATGCATTGCTCCAATCAAGCGGTAAATCCATACTTGTTACTTCTTCAATATGTGCATTGTCTTTTTCTGTTTCAATTTCTTCTATACATTTTTTGTAAAGGTCATGCCAGCTTTCATTTTCAAGCTGCTTAAAATTATCACATAATCTTAAATACAAGGCATCATCAGATTTTCCTGCATTATCGGTCATCAAATGTACAATTTTTTGTATGCCGTCACTTTCAACATTCAATGTGATTTTTCCGCCATAAGAACGAAATTCATCAATTCCGGACACAAAAAAATTTTTGATATTACTCTTATCCTTTGTCCAAACACAGTTTCTTTGAAAACTATAGTTTTCAAAGAAAAAACCGATAACTGTCATAAGCTCCGCCGACACAATGTTTTCTGAATTTATCTGCATCGCCATGCAATCGTTTTTCATTCTTACTTCCACTTCAAAGGGAACAAACTCGTATATATTAAACAAGTTTAAAGCCGTGTTTATTGTTCCGTATGCTCTCTTTATAACATCATAATTATATTTTTTATAAAATTGTCTGAAAAGTTCTTTTATATCCGGCATATCCTTTGCACCTCGTTCAACATTTATAATCATATTATACACCGCCGGCTGTACAAAAAATAGTACAAGAAAAAGCGACGTTATACAGACCCGTCGCTTTTATGCTACATCTTACCATATTACATGGCAAATATATTAAATTTTTCGATAAATTTTCTATAATAAAAACAGGTTAACAGTTTCAGGAAATATCGCTGCCTTAAATATTTACTTCACATTACGTATTTTCACAGCAACAGAAATTCCTTTTGTGCTCTTAAGTCCACCTTGTTCCTGGCAGCGTGCAAATTCCGAACGAATAATTGCATCAACCGCATTTTGCCCATATTCATCGAGGGTTATATAAAAACTATTGTCCTTATTTGGTACACCATAACGGGCTCGAACCGTGGACACCCTGTTTTCTATTCATATTTATAGTATTTCTCCCAGTTTTTTTGCTGTCTCCCCGTTTACCGCCTCATTGATGCTCTCCGCAATAAGGCGCGAAACCTCGTCTATAATGCTGTCCACCTCTTTTGGAGTTACAATCAGGTCACCGGCAGAGGGTGAAAGCACCTCGCTTATGAGGTCATATCTGTTTTGGTCATCAAAAGCGTCCATTGCATCAAGCAGCGGCGAATTTGACTGAGCTTGTATTTTCATTGCTTCTATCAAAAGCTCAATTGCATCACTTGCTACGGCAACCGCCTCTATGACCGTGGGCACACCTATGGCAATAACAGGCACACCCATGGTATCGGGGGTTATCCCCTTTCGGGTGTTGCCTATGCCGGAGCCCGGCACAATGCCGGTGTCGGATATCTGAAAGGTTGTGCTGATTCGTGAGGTTTTGCGCGATGCCAAAGCATCGATGGCAATTATGATATCCGGCTTTATTTTGTCGGTTATACCACGGATTATTTCGCCCGTTTCCATGCCGGTAATGCCGAGCACACCGGGAGCAACCGCACATAGTGAATTCATGCTCCTTGTGACCTCTCCGGGCAAAACGCCGTAGAGATGGCGGGTTACAAGGAGCTTGTCCACCACCTTGGGTCCCAGAGCATCGGGAGTGACAAAGCGATTGCCAAGCCCCACCACCATAACCGTCTGCTCCTTTTTGAGGCCGAGAATTTTTTTCAGTTCACGGGTGAGGCTTTTTTGCGCCGCATCAAACGCCTCCGAAATACTCTCTCTGAGCTCGGGCACCTCCAAGGTTACATAAGTACCCTTTGGCTTTCCGATTGCTTCTTCACCTTTTTGATTTAGAACCTCAACACGGGTTATAGTCACATATTTTTCGGATGAAGTTTCGGTTTTTATTCCCGAAAGATTGCCGCTGACCTCTACATTTGAGACAGCGGCAGATTCGATTGCTAAATCAGTATGAATTGTATATTCCATATTATCCTCCGATCGTCTTTTGTTTAGTATATGATATATGGAATTAAATATACAAAGCAATGTAAGCCGCATAAAAAAAGCGGAGTGTCTTTGATGGATGCATTATAATAATTTTGGATTTTCTTCTCATAAAGGTTGGTGACACACCGAAACGATCCTTAAAGACTTTTGAAAAATGAGCCGGAGAATGAACCGACCCCCAAAAGTCAGACCAAAAAATAACGATTTGGGGGTCGGTTTTTTAATATGCAGGCTCGCATGTGAGATTTATACCCAATCTTCTAAACACCTTTTCATCAACGGAAGAAAGTATTACCGACGAATGAAGCTCACAGCCTCTGAGCTTATCGAGCTGCTGCATTGCAAGCTCGGCATTGGGGTCTGTAGCCGCACTTATCGAAAGAGCGATAAGGGCTTCATCGGTGTGAAGACGAGGATTTCTGTTGCCGAGATGATCAACCTTGAGATGCTGAATGGGCTCAATAATCATTGGAGAAATCAAATGTATGCTGTCATCTATGCCGGCAAGAGCTTTGAGTGCATTGAGCAGCAGCGCCGATGAGGCACCGAGCAGTTCGGAGGTTCTGCCTGTAACAATGGTACCGTTGGGCAGCTCCATTGCAGCCGCAGGCGCACCTGTAATTGCCATCTTTTGAAGTGCGGGAGCAATAACGGTTCTGTCGTTGGTATTTACTCCGGCTTTTTTCATCAAAAGCTCAAGCTTGTAGACAACATCCTCCGACGCTGTGCCCTTTCGCTGATCACACAGAGCTGTGTAGTAACGGCGTACAATCTCCTGACGAGATGCCTCTTTGGTTATTTCGTCATCCACAATGCATTTTCCGGCCATGTTAACTCCCATGTCTGTGGGTGATTTGTATGGACAGTCACCGAGAATTTTTTCAAGCATTGCCTTTACCACCGGAAAAATCTCCACGTCGCGGTTGTAGTTGACAGTGGTTTCACCGTATGCATCAAGGTGGAATGGGTCTATCATATTAACGTCATTGAGGTCGGCAGTTGCCGCTTCGTAGGCAAGGTTAACCGGATGTGTGATCGAAATATTCCATATGGGAAAGGTTTCAAACTTTGCATAGCCCGCCTGAAGGCCGCGCTTGTGATCATGATAAAGCTGCGAAAGGCAGGTTGCCATTTTGCCGCTGCCGGGACCCGGTGCAGTGATTACAACAAGCTCTCTCGTAGTTTCGATATAATCGTTTTTGCCGTAGCCTTCGTCACTCACAATCTTGGCTATGTCAGACGGGTATCCGTCTATACTGTAGTGGCGGTACACCTTAACACCAAGAGACTCCAAGCGTTTTTGAAAGGCTATTACAATTGCCTGACCGTTGAAGCGCGTCATAACCACACTGCCCACATAAAGACCGATTGAACGGAAGCAATCGATAAGACGGATAACGTCAAGGTCATAGGTTATACCAAGATCACTACGGAGCTTATTTTTTTCTATATCGGAAGCATTGATTGCAATAACTATTTCTACACGATCCTTTAGCTTCAAAAGCATTTTGAGCTTACTGTCGGGCTCGAAACCGGGCAGCACTCTCGACGCGTGATAGTCATCAAAGAGCTTGCCGCCAAACTCAAGATAGAGCTTACCGCCAAACTGAGCAATCCTCTCATTTATATACTGCGACTGTAAGTGCAGATATTTATCGTTGTCAAAACCAATTTTAGCCACTTGTACCACCTCATAAAATATCAAATGCAAAATCAAAAAAATTATTTGCTTAAATCGTAGCAAAGCTCTGATTTGCATGCAAAAAGCAGAGCTTGCAACCGATTGCAAGTGAGCGCAGAAAGCGTTTGCTCCTCAGGGTTTCGGCGGAGATTAAAACTCTCACTGAAATTCTGAAACAGAGCCCACCGTTCATACGGCAGGAGACATCTGCGCTTAGGTTATATATCAAATTGCTCGGCAATTTAATTGTCATATTTCACCAACAAATTTGTGAATAACCGGCCATGCATCGTCGGGATAGAACTGATGTCCTCCACTGCCCACAACGAGGGAACAGTTTGCTTCGACGTCTGTCGCAGCATATGCCTTTTTGATTAAATCAAAGCTTATATTTACGCCGTCAAGCGGGAAAATGGGATCCTGCTTACCACACACAACAACGAGTCTGCGCGGGGCTACAAGGGCACCCAAGTCACCCATGTCAAAATATTTGCGTATACCGGGTATAAAGTTGCACGGGCAGTGATTCATCGCCATAATCGATGCATCAAATGTGCACACTGCGCAAGACGGTACAGCAACATCAATTCTCTCATCCATACATGCACTGTAGAAGGTTGCAGTTCCGCCTCCCGAGTTACCCAAACATATAATTCTGGATACATCTGCCTCGTCGGCAAGATATTTTATTACAATATCTATGGTTCTGCTCACATCCCATACTCTTTCGCCGATTGGGGTTCTGCCCATCAAAAGTGCAGGCATAGCCTGATTGCCATCGCTATAATCTACCGATGCACAGCACGCCGGAACCGCTCTGTCGCCAAAGCCACACTTACCCATATATCGTTGTTCGATTGCAAGGGCAACCATGCCCTCGCGGGCGGCTCGAAGGGCAAAATCTCTTCCTCCGGCAATTGTTTTTTCGTCACCCTCGTAAATTGCCTCACCTAAAGAGATATGCATACCCGAGGAATGCCCCTGCAGGCATATACAAATTGGGGATTTTTTGTTTAAATCTGATTTTTTTACCATGCAAACCGGCACTTCGTAGCCATCTTCACTCTCAAAGGTAAACGGAACAAAATCAAAGCCGTCTTTGCTGTAGCTTTTTCCAAGCTTAAAATTATCATTTTCGGGTTTTTTGAATGGCAAGCCCAAAAGTTCTTCAAGCTTTTGCTTTGCTCTTTTTTGCCATGAGTAAAAATCCTCATTTTGGTCATATCTGTAAAGCGGTGTACTTTCAGCCGCAAGCTTTCTGATATATGAATGTGATGTCATAGTAATTCCCTTTCTAATTTTAATCCTCAAAAACCAAAACATAGAGCTTTAAACTGTGATATTACGGCAATGTGCGGTTCTATCTGAGGCGATGTACTATATCATTGTCACTTAATCTTCATTTATTTATCGTACATCTTCATAGTATCTGCAATATCGTCAAAACTGTTGCACTTGCCGTTTTTGACATAGAGATATGAAGTTGTCATCCCGCTGACAAGACAGCTTTTTATATCGAGATCGGCAAGAAGCCCTGAACAAAAGCCCGAATTGAAGTTGTCACCGCCACCGGTGGTCTTTTTGGGATTTTCGCATACAATACCCTGAACCTCAACCTCACCGCCGTCATACACAGCCGCGGAGCTGTCTACGGGATGAATTACAACAGTGCCTATGCCCGAAAATTCTTTTATGGCTCTCGCGGTGGGAAGTGACCCCTCATATTCACCGCCACACAGCACCGAATTCATAACAATTGCTTCACTCTTGTTGAGTCCGAGATATGTGGGAGCATATTGTGAATATCTGCCAAACATTTTGAGAGCAGCTTTAATCTCTTTGGGATCACGCTTTGCGCAATCGGCAATATCTATGTATATTTTTCTGTCTTTTTTGGAAAGACGAGGCATAACAAGTTCAAGAAACTTTTCATATATTTCGTGAAAGTGCACGAGATAACTCCAGTTTACAAGAGTGATAATATCGGCACTGTCAAAAACCTTAACCATATCATCAATGCTTATACGCTCTGTAAGCTCGTGCCATGTGAGCATGCTTATCTTTTCGATATCGCTCATAATAACCTTACCGTCTTCAAATTCAAAAACATAAGAATATCCCGGCTCACTTATGCTGATTGTCTCACAGTTGGGATTGAGTGCAAAAACGGGATTTTTTTCGGGATATCCCATAGCACCGATGCATGTGCATTTAACACCCATATTGGCAAGACCGTTCATATAGTGAGGTCCGCATCCGCCAAAATCGGTGCCTGTAACTATGAGCTCTATATTGCCGCTTCTGCCCGCAAGGCTTGAAATTTTGTTACCAAACTGGTCAATTGTGGGAAAATATGTACATGTTTTTTCGTCTGTGCGCGTTTTGACGGGTCTGATTACAAGATCTACAAATCCGTCAAAGCCGGCACACACCTTTTTACTCTGAATTATTTCCTTTTTTGATGCAAATTGTTCTGAATATTTCATAAAAAGTCCTCCGTTTTTAGCATTCTAAACATCCGTATAATACATTTGAAGTTCATAGCAATTTTGTTTTCACAATCTGAGTAGCCCGTGTAATACCTAAACACCTCTTCGTGCTCCTTGTATACAATGCAGTCAACACCGGGACCATTGTATTCACCAATGACCCTATCGAGATAATTTTTCAAGGCTGTAAAATCCTTTCTTCATTTCCCCTCTATATCTCTATATCACATACCACCCATGTGCATATCGTTCATGTCAAGCATATTACCGCCGTCGTGCATGGGTGTTATTGCCATTTCCCCCTGATGCATGGTGTTGGAGAGATCCATCTGAGACTGCTCCATCTGCATCGTCAAATTGTTTTGCATATCGTTTTGCATTTGATTCTGCATGTCCATCATCATTTGGTTCTGCATGTCCATCATCATTTGATTCTGCATTTGCATCTCCATCTGCAGCTGCATCTGATTTTGCATATCGTTTTGCATTTGCAGCTGCATCTGATTTTGCATATCGGTTTGCATCCGAGTATTTATGTTGTCAGACATTGTTTTTGCCATGCCCGAGGCTAAATTTTTCTTTATTTCACTTACCATATTGTCATCAAATTTGCCATTATACTTTTCGCGAAGATATTTTTCTATATCCTTTTTGCTCACCGACGCCATTTTTTTGTTAACGGCTTTTTGGAACTTTTTATAGGCGGTACCCGTTTGGAATGAAATCTGCAAATTATCATATACATAGTCAATAAGCAATCTGCTGTGCTTTTCTGTTATTGGTGCATACGACTTTGGAGGTGCATATTTTTTTGCAATGTAATTGAGAAGATTAAGCACATCCTTGCGAGTAAGATTTTCGGGAGTAATGCCGTTTTGGGCAAGAATCTCTCTTATTCCCTCAACACAATTACTTCCCCTTGAATTTGCAGAAAGGTAATTGGCGATGCTGTTAAGATATACTTTAGTAAACGTGTTTATTCCTCTTACAGTGCGGTCTTGCTCCATGCGAGCTTTCATTCTTTTGTCGTCGGCTCTTTTGTTTTTTAGGCTTACTCCGCCATATATTGCCAAAATAGCCGCCAACACAATAATAGATGTAATCATTACTGCACCTCCTTCTTTTCAACTGCAAAACGTTTGCGAAATTCTTTTGTTATATTTTTGGCACATTCCGCAGTCTGCTGTTTGTCAGCATCGGCTGCAGGCATAAATGATTTTATATCCCTTTCCAAAGCGTCATAAGATTTGCTGACATCAATTACATCATACAAAATGTCGGTTGGTATGCTTCCGCCGTCAAAAGCCTTGGCAATAACCCCGCGCGCCCTCGACACACCGCACTTATTTTTGAGTGTGCGAATTATGCCGTCGAGCTCGGAGGTAAAATTGGCAGTGCGTTTGTCATTTCGGAACCAACCTTCACTTGTCAGGCGGTAGTCGCCGCGCTTTTCAAGATACATCACAACAAAAGCCTTATTGCCGCTCAAGCATATTACAGCATGATTGGTAAGCACATATTTTTTATAGTCCGTCATAGCTTCCGAATCAAAAAATTCAATACCAACACAATTGCCCGATGATATCCTTTTGTTACCGTTTGGTCGCTTTTGTGCTTTGGCCTGTTTGTTTTCGGCTGTCCGAGCTTTAGGTTTTTCGCTTTTATTTGATTGAGAAGAAGAACGATTAATATTATCTAAAATTACTTCATATTTCTTTTTAGAGCATGCACTGCTAAATTTCATTAAAGAAGTATCCACACAACTCATTTCAGCAAATGACTTATAAGTCGGATCCTCCGATGCCGGAACTCTTCTGCGCGATCTTTTTTCATTTTTCCCCTTTATGGTTTCCGATATCAACATATATACAATCCATGCAATCATAATCAAATACATTGGATTGCCAATAATATTATCTTTAAAGTACTGTTCAAAACCCAATTGAGAATAATTAACCCCTTCGGAATACATTGAACCGGGCTGACCGTTTCGAAAAGAGCTCATGTAAGGCGAAAATATTGCTACAATTGCTATGAACACAAAAAAACCTTCGCCCCATCTTGCCACTGTTTTCTTTGACCTTGTACGTCGGGGAAAAATCGACACATACAATAATGCGTGTATAAATGCAAAAACAAACACAAGCATAATTAAACATATAATATTTTGCTTGGATGAAAACCTTTTTTGTCCTATAATTGTCGATACAACAAATGAAACAACAATATATGCAAACGGAAGTCGCAATATAAACGCATCTAATAATCTGATTAAAAACTTTGGTGTTTTTAAAATTTTTTCCATTTGAAACCATCTCCTACAAACATATACATCTATTATACATTCTGATAAGTCAAAATTCAACACTAAATTTAAAAATTTTTGAAAATATATTTCTGTTCAATGTGATTTTGCTTTTATTATAGACTTTATTATTGTATACTAATACTATTATTCACTGTAATTCCACATGAATAATGTGAAAAATCAAATGTTAAATTATCCCTTTTGTTGTGCTTTGCAACCGAAATTCTGACGGTGTTGTGTTTAAATATTTTTTAAAGATGCGATTAAAATAGGTAACATTATTAAACCCTACTTTAAACGCTATGTCAATAACAGAATCATCCGTTTCTTTTAAAAGTATTTTAGCACGTTCAATTCTTTGTTTACTTATGTAGTTGCTGAAACTCATTTGAGTTTTCTTCTTGAAAAGGCGACCTATGTACTGTTCGTTATATTGAAAGGTCTTTGCCGCTTATTGAAAATTAAACACCTCTCACACCAATGTGCGTACCGTTTGGTACACGGCGGTTCAATCACACCCCATGCAAAGACTTGTATGCCCCGGATATGTCATAATATCCACGGCGTGCAAGCCATTCATTTGTTATGGTGTAGTGCAATATCCCACTACCTGCAACAGCCCAATAGCCTTTACGTGTACTTCCGTTTCGGTACGCTTTCCACTCAGGCATTCCGAGTTTTATCAGGTTCTTTCCCCTCATTCTTGGTAATTTCCATTGCTTCCGGATATACATTCGTATTCTTCTGCGTAAGCAGGTGCATCGGTATCCGCTATTGCGTAATATCCAAGTCGTCCCCTAATATATACTTTTACGTTATTCAATACAAGGTCTAAGCTTTTTCCCCGACTTCCTTCAAACTCCGCCTCACGACGGACGACATTGTTTTTGGTTAATCGAAAAAAGAACCTGAAGAAAAAATCTTCAGGTTCTCTCTAACCCCGGCAGCTTCCT
>JAEDEG010000134.1 GCA_016293435.1 Clostridia bacterium | reverse complement strand
TATGTTATCACTTTTTTTGGGTGTAAATGTAACATATGTTTGACAACTGCAGAAAATTGCAAAAAATAATTAGTTATTAACACTTGCGCATTTACATGAAAAATGGTATAATAATATTTATTTATAATTTTGAAAATTATATAATACATAAAGTTGGTGCTAATTTGTCTATATCAAAGAAATGGTCTTTGCCAAATCCGAATAAAAACCTGATTGAACATATTTCAAAAAAATTTAATATATCGCCTATAACGGCACAAGTAATAACTAACCGTGGAATAGTTGAAGATTGTGAAGTGGATGAATTTATTAATCCTGATATAAATCAGTTTTTGGATCCCTATGAATTACCCAATATGCACAGCGGAGTGGCTTGCATACAGGATAACATTAAGAATAATAATAAAATAGCAGTATATGGGGATTATGATGTTGATGGAATAACTTCCACCTACATAGTTTATGATTATTTGAAATCTCTTGATGCAAATGTTATTTTCTATATTCCCAATCGGTCAGACGAGGGATACGGCCTAAATAAGCATGCCATAGATTATTTATATTCTGAAAATGTAAAGCTTATTATAACAGTCGATGTTGGAATAACTGCCATAGAAGAGGTTGCTTATATCAAATCACGAAATATGGATGTCGTGGTTACAGACCATCACACTCCTGTTGATACTCTTCCAAATGCAGATGCTGTTATAAATCCAAAAATTCCGGGATGTATGTACAAAAATCCAAATCTTGCCGGGGTTGGCGTTGCATTTAAGCTTGTATACGCTCTCTCGGGATTAAGCAAACAAATAATAGATCGATATTGTGTATTTGCATGCATTGGCACAATTGCAGATATGGTGCCATTGACCGGCGAAAACCGATTTATAGCATCATACGGACTTAAACTAATCAGACAAACCGACAATTTTGGCCTTAAAGCCCTTATTGATGTATCTAATATAGATATAAACAATATTGATTCGGGAAATATCAGTTTTGGAATTGCACCGAGACTTAATGCTGCCGGCAGAATAGATTCTGCTGTCACTTCTGTCAACCTTTTTTTGTCGAATAATTGCAAAAACGCCGAAAAGTTAGCACAAATTCTTGACTCGAATAACAAACTGAGACAAATCGAAGAGCAAAAAATCTTGGAAGAAGCATTGGAAATAATAGAAAAAGACAGATTGTATGAAGATAATGTTATTATTGTTGCAAAACAAGGTTGGCATCATGGAATTATAGGAATAGTTTCATCAAAAATCACTGAGAAATATTATAAACCAAGTGCTGTTATTTCTATAAACGACGATGGCACCGGCAAGGCCTCGGGGAGAAGCATAAGTGGGTTCAGTCTTTTTGATTCTCTCAATTACTGCAGTGATGTTTTGATTAAATTTGGCGGTCATGAGCTCGCAGCAGGTTTTAGTGTTGAAGAAGATAAAATTGATAAATTCAGAAGAAAAATAAATGAATATGCACAATGCATAATTACCGAGGAAATTGCAACACCAAAGCTCAATATTGACGCTATAATCGATGCATCTCAAATTACAATTGAACTGTGTGATGAGCTTAATTATCTTGAACCGTATGGAATCGGAAACCGTACACCGATTTTGGGTATATATAATACATCTGTTACAAACGTAAGGTTTCATAAATCGGGAAAGCATGCTTTTTTGTCATTGTCGGCGTCAAACTGTTCCTTTGATTCTCCGGCATTTAATATGGCGGATGATTTAAAAATATACTCAAACGGAGATGAGGTCGACATTGCAGGAACTTTGAATGTAAATACATATAATGGTGTTAAAACTGCTCAATTTTTGATCAGGGATATTAAGCCAACGGACAAATGCAGAATTGATATTGATAATTTACGTATTCTTTTTGTTTGCATTAAGAATTTTTTGGCAAGTAACATAACCGACTTTAGGATAAATGAACTATCGGACTATATAAATCGTGAATATAACCGCCGTTTAGGGCGAGAAAGAATAAAAAATATGCTCAAAATATTTGATGAGCTTAACCTTATTAATTTTAACGTCAAATATGATTGTGTAAAAATTTCTAAAGGAGATGCGTATCATATGAAATGTGATATAGAGAAATCCGATATATATAAATCAATATCTGAAAAAAATTATAATTCTTGAAAGCGGTGTAATTTATGAATAAAGATATTTCTTTTGAGAACCTTTTGGCAAAAATAGAAAAATACAATCCGGGCTTTGATTCCGAAAAGATTATAAAAGCCTATAATCTTGCTGACAGTGCTCACAGCAGTCAGATTAGAAAATCAGGTACACCGTATATTACACATCCTTTGGCAGTAGCTCATATTGTTGCGGATATGCAGATGGATACCGATTCTATATGTGCTGCTCTTTTGCACGATGTTGTTGAGGATACCGAATATACAAGCGAAGATATAACCGAATTGTTCGGATCACAGGTTAGTCTTTTGGTGGACGGTGTTACAAAGCTTGATAAAATTCAGTTTTCTTCAAAAGAAGAGCGAGATATGGAAAATTTGCGTAAAATGTTTCTTGCTATGGCATCGGATATAAGAGTTATCATAATAAAATTTGCCGACAGAGTTCACAATATGTCAACTCTTATAAGCATGAGTGAAGAAAAGCAAAGAGAAAAAGCAAGAGAAACTCTGAGTGTGTATGCCCCGCTTGCGCACAGACTCGGTATGTATAAAATAAAATGGGAGTTGGAAGATTTATCTTTAAAATACATTGATCCGGTTGCATATCACGAAATTGTAGAGGGAATTAGCCAAAAAAGACAAGAGCGCGAAGAATACATCGCATCAATAAAAAGAGATATAAAAAACAGACTAACGCAGCTGAATATCAACTGTAAAATCGATGGCCGACCAAAACATTTTTACAGTATATACAGAAAAATGTTTACACAAAACAAAACACTGGATCAGATATATGATTTATTTGCTGTAAGAATCATTACAGATACCGTAAGCGATTGTTATGCAGCTCTTGGTGCAGCACATGAACTTTATAAGCCCATGCCCGGCAGATTCAAGGATTATATTGCAATGCCTAAACCTAATATGTATCAGTCCTTGCATACAACTGTAATAGGCCACGATGGGGTTCCGTTTGAAATACAAATCAGAACTAAAGAAATGCATGAAATTGCCGAAAACGGTGTATGTGCCCATTGGAAATATAAAGAAGGTAAAACAAGGCCTGAAGACAATATGCTCGAGCAAAAGTTCCAGTGGATAAAACAGCTTATAGAATTTCAAAAGGATGCCAAGGATGAAAAAGAATTTTTGCAAGCACTGAGAATTGATATGTTTACCGATCAGGTTTTTGTTTTTTCACCCAAAGGAGACGTCTTGAGTTTTCCGGCAGGAGCAACACCGATAGACTTCGCATTTGGAATACACAGCGCTGTAGGTTGTAAAATGCAAGGAGCAAAGGTAAACGGCAAAATAGTAAATCTTGATTATCAGCTTCAAAACGGAGACATAGTTGAAATCATTACATCATCTGCAATCCACGGCCCCAGCAAAGACTGGCTCAAAATTGCAAAAACAAGTCAGGCCAGAACCAAAATACACCAGTGGTTTAAGAAGGAAAACCGCGAGGAAAATATAATTAAAGGCAAGGATATGCTTGAAAAAGAAATAAAGCGTCAGGGATACGGTGCATTGGGGCTTACTTCATCGGAGTATATTGAACATCTGGTAAAACGTTACGGATTTTCATGCACAGATGATTTATATTCAAATATCGGATATGGGGGAGTTCAGCTTACAAATGTAATCTCAAAGCTTAAAGATGAATATAAAAAGAACAACACCACCCCCGAAAAAAAGCTTTTGGAAATAACATCTGAAACACCCAATAAAAACTCTAAGAGTTCAGCCGCGAGCGGAATTGTTGTAAAAGGCGTTGATAACTGTCTGATACGATATTCACGATGCTGCAATCCGGTACCCGGTGATAAAATTGTGGGTTATATAACGCGAGGCAGAGGTGTCTCTATTCACAGGCAAGACTGCGTAAATATCTCTGCGCTATATACTGATGATGAAGAAAAAAAGCGTATGATAGATGTGTTTTGGGATGATAATAAAGAAGAATTTTATCTTGCGCATCTCAAAATTGTTGGGACAGACAGAAACGGTCTTCTTATTGATATTGCAAACATAATTGCTGACTGTAAGGTTAATGTAAAAACTTTAAATGCCAGAACTACCAAAGATAGAATGGCAATAATTGAAGCAAGCATAGAGATAAGGAATATAAATCAGTTGGATATTTTGACCACAAAATTAAGAAACATCAAAGACGTTATAGAAGTTTCGAGAAATCATTAATACAGGAGCATATATTATGAGAACAGAACGATTAATACTGGGATTGCTTCACACAAACTGTTACATTGTGTATGATGAAGCTACCATGGAAGCAGCATTGATAGATCCTGCAACATCAATCGACAAAATTACCGCCAAAATTGAAGAACTTGGCGTTATAATAAAATATATCATACTTACCCACGCTCACAGTGACCATATTTGTGCGCTCGACAATGCAGCAGACTATACAAAAGCGAGGGTTTGTATCGGTTCTTTGGAGGAAAAAGCATTGAATGACAGCGAGCTTAATTTGTGTAATTATTTCAGAAACACCTCCCCTATTCACAAACCTGACGTAATTTTAAATGAAAACGATACCTTGTTTCTGGGGGATAATCCTCTTAAAATTCTATTCACACCGGGACATACCGCAGGCGGAATTTCTATCATATATGACAACTGTGCAATAACCGGTGATACACTTTTTTATGAATCAGTGGGAAGGTCTGATTTTGCAACCGGTAATGCGACCGATTTGATGAATTCAATAAAAAACAAGTTATTTAAACTTCCGGCTGATACAATCGTTTATCCCGGTCATGGCGAAAGTACAACAATTGCACATGAGATAAATAACAATCCTTTTGTATGGTGATATTATGAAAATAATTTTAAAAAACCATAACGAAGAGTATGCTGTCAGAGAAATCGTAGGCTCATTTTTTCCAAAGGTAAAGCTTGAATTTACAAATGATATTCCTCAAAATGAAAACTATATTTATTCGGAAGTACAAAGTAACAAAAAAATTGTTTGTATAGCTTTTGCAGACGGTATCAAACGAGAATCGCATATATACAATGATGTAACAGACAAAACCAAAATAAAAAAATCAATATACGAATGCTTGAGTCAAATTACCGGTATTACACTGCCCTGGGGATTGCTTACAGGTATAAGACCGGCAAAAATCATAAGAGAATTTCGCCGCAGCGGCGGAAAAAATGCTTCTGATTTTCTGGTGACGGAGTATGAAACAGAAAAAAGCAAAGCAAAGCTTGCCGAAGATGTAGAAACGGTTGAATCAATTTACATAGATAACATGTATCAAAACGGAATCAGCTTGTATATCGGGATACCGTTTTGTCCGACCAGGTGCCTATATTGTTCTTTCACATCTCAGTCCATAGCGTTTTCTAACAAATTGACCGAGCCTTATGTGGAAGCGTTAAAAAAAGAAATCAAAGCAATTTCTTCAAATGAATTTGTAATTTCTCGTAAAATAGAAACAATATATTTTGGCGGCGGAACACCGAGTGCTCTATCGTCCTCTCAGATTGACGATATTTTAAATTGTATTGAAGCTCATTTTAATCTTGAATATGTAAAAGAAATAACCTTTGAAGCCGGACGCCCCGATACAATATGTGAGGACAAGCTGCATGTACTTTTAAAGCACAAAGTAACAAGAATAAGCATAAATCCTCAAACTGTAAATGATAATACACTAAAGAAAATAGGCCGTAATCATTCGTCAGATGATTTTTTTCGAAGCTTTGAGCTTGCACGTTCGCTTGGTTTTTCTCACATTAATTCCGATATTATAGCCGGGTTGCCGGATGAAACGGAATCAGATTTTGAAAAAACGCTGGATTCGCTATGTGGCATACATCCCGAAAGTATTACGGTTCATACAATGAGTATTAAGCACGGCTCATATCTTGATATGAACTATGATACATACTCACCGACTGCTGCATCAACCGTCAATAACATGTTGTCTTTAGCTCATGAGAGGTTGAAGAATCTTGGCATGCATCCATATTATATGTACAGACAAAAAAATATGCTTGGTAATCTTGAAAATGTAGGCTATTGTCTTCCATCGCATGAATGTATATATAACATTTATATTATGGAAGAAGTTCAGAATATTGTCGCTCTTGGTGCGGGAGGTTCTACAAAGCTTATCGGAAATAACAGCATTGAGAGAGTGTTTAATGTTAAAGAGGTTTATGATTACATTCATAGAATTGATGAAATGATAAATCGTAAAATCGAATTATTTAATAAATGGAACATCGAAGGAAATTCCTAAAACGAAGATCTCTTTTGTCGAGGTCTTTGTTTTATTTTAGAGAAAGTTTTTGATTTTTGTTCCCTCCCAGCAAAAATGGACACAGAAAAGCTACAAAAAACGGAATGAATCG
>JAEDEG010000133.1 GCA_016293435.1 Clostridia bacterium | reverse complement strand
AAATCCACAGCCCAAAACGGGTTCGGATACCGATGCACCTGCTTATAGAGGCGGGCGACATCTTAATTTAGTTATATAGTGTTTATTTTTATTTCCACATTGTATTTTTCTTTAAAATATTTTAGATTTTCCTTTTTGTGACCCACTGTCTGCGATATTTTGTTTTTGGGCACACATATACTCAAAACGGTATTTTTCAGCCTGCCGCTTATAATGCGCTCTTCAAGCTCCCTGCGCGCAAGCTTTCCATACACCAGCTCTGCAAATGCGGGATGATACGGTCCCTTTACCGTAGAAGCATTTACTCCATCGGTAGTTTGCAGACCAATTCGCAGTATTTTTATATTTTTCGATTCAAACACCTCTGCAATTTTGCTCACAAGCTCCACTGCATACTCAAGCGTTTGAGGAACATAGCTTCCCTCTTTATACATATCCATTAGATGAGTACCCTCCATAATCAGGGTAGGATATATCCTCACGCAGTCGGGCTTGAGCTCGGCAATTTTTTTTGCCGTGTCTAAAGATTTTGAGTAGGTGTCGCCGGGAAGGCCGGTCATCATCTGCAAGCCGAGGCCTATGCCTGCAGATTTTATAAGCCCCGACGCTTTTATTACATCATCAAAGCTATGCCCTCTGCCCGAAAGCCTGAGCACATCCTCAAATGCCGACTGAACACCGAGCTCAATGCAGGTCATACCGTATTTTTTGCAATTGGCAATCACAGCTTCGTCAATGCAGTCGGGGCGGGTTGAACACCTTATGCCGTTTGCTCTGCCGGAGGCAACATAGGAATGGGCAAGACTGACAAGCTCTGTTTGAAGCTTTGGGTCTATGGCGGTGAAGCTGCCGCCGAAAAAGGCAATTTCGGTATAACAGCTGCCGGGCGAATTGTATTTTTCGATGGTGGCAAGGTGAGATTCTATAATCTCTCTTGCCTTTGCCGATGTCATTTCCTCCGCCTGACCGGTTATTTTGCGCTGATTGCAAAAAACACAGTCGTGGGGACAACCGCTGTGGGGAACAAACACGGGAATACAAAAGTTTTTTGTTTTCATAAATTTATCACCGATTATCAAAGCTTTACACATGCTTTTCCTTCGCTTGAGTAGTCTATTCTGTCTCCAAAGGAGTTGAGAGAGTCCACAAACTCAAGATAATCCTTTGCACATGCAAACTGAGGCTCAAATTCGTCTATAATTTTGTTTGCTCTCTTTGCGCCATCTGACAAAAGAAGAAACAGCATGCCAAGCTGCAGCTTTGCACTTGCAACGCAGGCGGCTTCGGGATCGTGTATTTCGTAGTCACTGCCGTGAACTGTGCCGCAGGCTCCGCCGGCATAGGGATGAACAACCGGCATAATACAGCTCAAATCGCCCATGTCGGTGCTTCCCGAGCCTATGGAATCGTCTGACCAAAATTGATACTCAGGTATGGCAAGAGCCGCCGCATCACAGGCAAGCTGCATCATATTGGCATCATTTTTGAGAGGGGCATAGCCCGGATTATCAATAATTTCTATATTGGTTCCTATAGAAAGAGCCGCACCGCAAAGCGCCTGATTAACCTTTTTGTTCGCTTCGCAGATTGCATCAAAGCTTGCACCGCGCACATAGCTTTCGAGAACGGCAGTCTCGGGGATTGCATTGACCATTGCGCCGCCGGAGGTGATAATTGGGTGAACTCTTATTATGTCGCTTTCCTTAAAGGTTTCACGAATGGCATTTATTGCGTTTATACCGCAGTTTGCCGCGTAGAGGGCGTTTTTTCCGTTCCACGGAGAGCCGCCCGCATGAGCCGATACACCCTTATATATAATCCGCTTTGCCACGCAGCCTACCGAGCCGCCGGTCACAGCAAAGGCAGAGGAGGAGTGCACCATAAATGCAATATCAACACCGTCGAAGTAGCCGCGTGACAAAAATTCGCTTTTGCCACACAAATATTTGATTTTGCCCTCTTTTTTCAGCTTGTTTCTGTATTCTATCTCGAGCAGCTCTTCGGCAGGTACTGCACAAAGGCGGATTTTGCCGCAAAATTTGTCGAGGATGCCGGGCTCTTTGAGGGCGGCGGCAATTCCCACCAAAGCGGCACACTGAGCATTGTGACCGCAGGAATGAACAGCACCGGTTTCGGGGTTTGCAGCTTTGTGAGCCGGGCAAATAATGGAATCGAGCTCTGCCGCTATCATCACCTCAGGGCCGGGTCTGCCTGTGTCGAGCACGGTGTAAAATCCGGTTATACCCTCTGCCATTGTGAGCTCATAGCCAAGCTTTTTGAAAACATTTGCCATATATGCCGAGGTTTCAAATTCTTTGTAACCGGTTTCGGGATGCTGCCAGATATATCTTTCGGCATCAAAAATAAGCTGTCTGTATTTTTCTGCTGCTCTGTTTAGTTCTTTCATTTTAGTCACTCCAATAAATTACAATTTATTTTCATAATGCTCTGTAAACAAAAGCACTTCATTATTTATATAACAAAAAAATCCCTCAAGGCGAGGTTTTGAAGCCAAAAGCTTCTTTGCAAAAATCACATTAGGGTGCATCGTCATATTTGTCGGCTATTATTTTATCACAAGCTTTTATTATTTGTCAATTATCGTTTGCATGTTCGCAAATAAAAATTAATTTGTGAAGGCGCACATGTTGCATCAACTATCATCGTTCCGCTGTTAGATGGTGGTGTAGTATTATCTTCCTCATCAGATATTTCCTCAGTTTCAGCCTTTTGTATGATCATTTCATTAATTTCCCCTAATATCGGGAATTTGAAATTAAGAAAAAAGAGTTGCTTGGCTTATAATATTACTGTTAAATAAAATAATTTTTTCGGTTGACAATTATTACTTTTAGTTGTATAATATAAATATATAAAGGCAAGACCTCAAACGGTTGCGCCTGAATGAGCAGTTAAATAACCGCCAAAACTTTAGCGAGTAGGGCGGTTATTTTACGTTTATAGTAAATGCTATCAAAAAAATAATAATCAAAAATATTATTTTTAATATGTATTTAATCATAGCAACCACCCCCTTATCAAGAGAGTGGCACAACCGCCGGTGAAAAACACCGTTAAGAAATCTTGCCTTAAATCGGAATAATCCGACAAAATTTATTATACCCTATCTATGTGCATAATTCAAGTATTTTATCAAAAAATCAATAAAATCCATACTGCATCTGTTTTACACACAGCAGTATGGATTTACACTTCATTATTTATATAACAAAAAAATCCCTCAAGGCGAGGTTTTGAAGCCAAAAGCTTATTTGCAAAAATCACATTAGGGTGCACCGTCATATTTGTCGGTTTTTATTTTATCACAAGCTTTTATTATTTGTCAATTATCGTTTGCATGTTTGCAAATAAAAATATTCATTCAATGCCGTCTCAGCAAGCTAAAAGCAACAGTTCTCTTAACATTCCAAATTAAAATCAAAAATTTTAAAAAAAATATTGACAAATACAAAATTTCAGTGTATACTAACTGTATTAATACAAGTAATACAGTAAAGGTGGTGAAGATGTGATTTCGATTGATTACAAAGACAACCGCAGCATACATGAGCAAATACAAGACCAAATAAAATCGCTCATTGTAAACAAAATTTTCACAGAAAACGAGCAGCTTCCCTCGGTGCGCGAGCTGTCTGTGAGCCTTACGGTCAACCCAAACACAGTGCAAAAGGCATACAAGCAGCTCGAAAACGACGGCTACATTTACAGCATCAAGGGCAGAGGTAATTTTGTGGCTCCGGTATCCCACGCAAAAGACAGCAAAAAAATTGACGAGCTGTATGAAAGCCTGACATCTGCAGTTAAGGGGCTGATGTATTTGGGAGAAACGGCAGAAAAAATCAACAGCGTTATAAATAATATCAGGGAGGAATTCATATGATTAAAGTTTCACATGTCACAAAGCATTTTGATGACTTTGAAGTATTGAAATCTATAAATCTTCATGTGCGAAAGGGCACAATATATGGGCTCATCGGTCCCAACGGCGCAGGCAAGACAACGGTTATAAATCACATAAACGGTGTTTTGAAGCCCGAAAGCGGCAGTATTACCGTTGGTGGCGAGGAGGTTTATGAAAACGAAAAAACAAAGCAGAAAATACTGAATATTTCGGATGATTGGTTCTATTTCAGTACATACACAGTAAAGCAGATGGCGCAGTTTTACAAGGATATTTATCCCTCCTTTTGCACCGAAAGATACGAAAAGCTCAAAGAAATTTTTGCAATAGATGAAAAAAAGCAGCTTCGAAAAATGTCTAAGGGGCAAAAAAAGCAGGTAGCATTGTGGCTGTCACTTTCGGCAATGCCCGAGGTTCTCATTTTGGATGAGCCTCTCGACGGTCTTGACCCTGTGATGCGAAAGCAGGTTCTCAATCTCGTTATTGCAGATGTTGCCGACAGAGAGCTGACGGTGCTTGTATCATCTCACAATTTAAGAGAGCTGGAGGACATCTGCGACTGGGTGGGCATTATCCACGAGGGCAGAATAATTGTCGAAAAGCCTACCGACGATGTAAAAGGCGGAGTGTGCAAATATCAGGTATCCTACAGGGAGGACATGGAGCAATTTTTAAAATCCCTCGGCGGGCTTCTTTCCATATCCAAAACAGGCTCGGTGTACAGCCTTATTATAAAAGGCGACAGCGACACCGTGTATAACAAGCTGCGCAGCACCTCTCCGCTGCTTCTCGACAAAATAGCTCTTACACTTGAAGAGGTTTTCATTTATGAATTAGGAGGCTTGGGTTATGACTTCAAAAACATCATTTTTTAACAAAGGTATATACAAATCGACACTAAAAAGATATATGTGGGGCTCGGTGCTTTATTTTGTGCTGCTGTTTATGTCTACGTGCCTGATTTTTATTATGAACTCAAATTCTCAATTTGGAACGCAGGACAATCACCTGATTATGACAGAGCAATACTTGACCTTTCCACTGCTTTTGACTGTTGTGGTTCCCACTGTGACGGCACTTTTGATTTTCAGGTTTATTCACTCCAAAAAACAGTCGATATTTATACACAGTCTTCCCGTTTCGAGAACGGCAAACTATATATCGTCACTGGCATCGGGGCTCACACTTATGCTCGCCCCGGTAATTGCAAACGGTTTGATACTTATGCTGATATCGGTATGCTCCGGTCAGGAGTTTTTTTCGGCCGCGGATTGCGTTTTGTGGATTGCAATAAACTCGATGGCGCTGTTTATGATGTTTTCGTGCTCGGTAATTTCGGCAAATTTGACGGGCAACAGCTTTGCAATGATTGTTATAAACATACTCATTCACTCATTTTTGTTTATAACGGTGGCTGCGCTCAGCACTATGGCAAGTGCCTTTTTGTACGGATATGCGCAAAATAATGACATCTTCGGTTTTATAGCAGACAACAATTTTGCATTTGCTGTTATGAGCCGGACAAACGGCTATTTTGTCAGATTTTTCCCGCTGTGGGAGACAATAAAATATGTGGCGGCATCAATAGCTTTATACATTTTAGCATATTTGCTGTACAAAAAGAGGAGGGTAGAAAATTCGGGCAATGTGGCAGGCTACAAATGCCTTAATCACATATTCAAATATATTGTCACATTCTTTGTTTCAATGATTGGATTTGCAATATTTTATATGTCAATTGAGAGACACCCGCTGATTTTTGCAGTAATTATAGCAATAATAAGTGCAAGTGCTTATGCAGCGTCCGAAATGGTTTTGAAAAAGACCATGAATGTGTGGTATGCATGGAAGGGATATGTGGGGTTTGCATGCTTCTTTGCAGTGCTCATTGCCCTTTTTTCGGCAACGTCATTCTTTGGATATGAAACAAGAGTGCCCGCAGAGGAGGAAATAAAGCAGGCTGCCATATATAACTACTATTATGGTGAAAGCGAGCCCTTCACTGCAAGCAAGGCCGCAATCAAAAAAATTACCGAGGTGCACAAAGGCTTTGCCGACAAAGAGGATATTCCCGCATTTTCTGCAAGCAATCTTCACGAAGCAACAACAAACATACATATTGTATACAAGCTGTCAAACGGCAAAACCCTTTCGAGGCAGTATGAGATTAAAGATAAAGAATGTATTGCTTTGATGAACGAAATGTATGAATATGAAGATATAAAAAAGGCAAGCGAGAACGTGTTTAACGACGACTTTAATATATTGAGTATCTACATAACCGATTCGGGCAAAAATATCAAAGATATCGACGGCTTTGTAAATGCGCTCAGAGCCGACACCCTTGCACTTGGCTACGAGGAGCTGAGAGGCGCAGAGGGTAACGAAAAAAGCTATTATTGCAGCATCAACATAAGCTATGTGAGCAAGAAAAAAGTAAACGGACAAAGCAGAATGTATGATGATTTTGTTCGAATTACAGATAAATATGAAAACACGGTCAAATGGCTGAAAGAAAACATGAACACCAAATAATGAGAGCTTGATCCCCCAAAAAAGCAAACGGACTGTCTCCAAAAATGTGAGACAGTCCGTCACTTTTATAACTAAATTAAGATGTCCCCCGCCTCCATAGGCGGCGGGTGACATTTAATTTTTTCAGTGGGAGTTCAATCTCCCACTGAA
>JAEDEG010000132.1 GCA_016293435.1 Clostridia bacterium | reverse complement strand
TAGCCGTTTACAGCATTTCCAATGCTGCGCCTTCAACCAGCTCAGCCACCTCTCCGAACGACTTGTATATTATATCAGCAAATTTTATAAATGTCAAGTATTTTTTTTAAAATTTTAAATTTTAATTTGGATGATATAAAAAATTGTTACACGAAGTAAGCATCCCCCGGCACAGCCGGGGGCTTTTCAATAAACGCCCCACAGGGGCTCAGAATACAAGCAACGTCTTGAAAGACGTAATAACACGGACGCATGCGGCTACCGTTCTTTTGCGTGCCGTTTACTTACTCACCCGTTGAACGGGTCCACATCGTCAAATGTTAGTTGTTGAGACATCCTGTCTTGTTCCAATTGATTGGCTATGTATTCTTTTATTTTTTCTGTATTTTTTCCTACGCTATCTACAAGTATCCTCTACACCAGAAGCTCCTGTTTCTATACTTAAATTTCATATTACCCCATTTATTGTATATCATTATGCTACTTTTTCCCTTTAGATATCCCATAAATGATGATACTGCGTGTTTTGGGGGAATTTCGACCAACATATGTATATGATCTGGACACACTTCACCTTCTATCAAATTTGCTCCGTACCATTTACATAGCTGTCTTAATATTTCACCTATCTCCTGCCTTTTTTCGGCATAAAAAACTTTCCTACGATATTTTGGTGCAAATACTATGTGATACTTGCAGTTCCATTTAGAATGTGATAAACTATGTATATCATTCACTTTGAATGACCTCCTTTTGATTTTTTATTGCAGTTGGTAGCCGCAATTTTATTATATCAAAAGGAGTTTTTATTTCCAAGACTTATAGCTGTAAGCTTTACCGAACACCCCGGACAATCCGGGGGTTTTCATAAACAAAAAGGGCAGGAACAGCCATATTTAGGCTTTCCTGCCTTAGTAATAAATTAGCGTTTTTGTATCCATGTAATCACTTGATTCAACGTCAGATTGTTTCTACTATAATCATGTTGGTGTTTCCTGAGATTCCGTTTGTCAGTCCTCCTGTCATGACAATTGCGTCGCCCTTCTGCAGATTAAGGTGTGTAATTGCAGCACGCCTTGCATGATAAAACAATACGTCTGTAGATGTAAAAACATCACTGAGCACAGGCAACACTCCCCATGAGAGAGCTAATTTGTACCATACCTTTTTGTCGGTTGTCATGCCTATAATATCCATAGGTGCTCTGAATCTCGACACCATTCTTACGGTCATCCCCGTCATAGAAGATACAACAATAGAGCGAGCATTTATGTCTATTGCCATTCCGCAGGTCGAGTGAGAAACCGCATCTACATTATTTCTGATTTTAAATTCTGTATTTCTGAACCTTTTTTCATAATTTATATGACTTTCCGTTTCTTCAACTATCTGCGACATTGTTTTTATTGTTTCTACCGGATATTTACCGGCGGCAGATTCACCCGAGAGCATAACGGCACTTGTTCCGTCATATACGGCATTTGCCACATCAGATATTTCTGCTCTGGTGGGTCTTGGGTTGTATATCATCGATTCAAGCATTTCGGTTGCGGTTATAACGCGCTTGCCCAAAAGTCTGCATTTTTCAATAATATATTTTTGCACAGCAGGCAGCTCGGCAAAGGGGATTTCAACACCGAGGTCACCTCTTGCAATCATGATACCGTCACATTCTGAGCATATCTCTTCAATGTTGTCAATTCCGGTTCTGTTTTCTATTTTGGCAATAAGTCCAATGTTTTCGCCGCCGTTTTCGCACAAAAAATTTTTAACATCTAAAATATCCTGTTTGGTTGACACAAAAGATGCGGCAACATAGTCAACATCATTTTTAATTCCAAAGAGCAAATCCTCTTTGTCCGCCTCACTCAGATAAACCTTGTTGAGCACCTTTCCCGGAAAACTCATGCTTTTTCTGTCCGAAAGCACACCGCCAACGATAACATCGCACACAACATCGGTTTCACTTATTTCTTTTACATTACATATTACCAGACCGTTGTTAACAAGGATAGTATCACCGATTTCCAGGTCACAAGTCAATTTGTCATAATTTACGGCAACTTCATTTTGGTTCCCGACAATATCACGGGTGGTAAATGTAAATGTATCTTTGTCCGAAAGAGTTATGCTTCCTGTTTCGAAGGTTTTTATTCTGTATTCAGGTCCCTTTGTGTCAAGCATTATCGCAATGGGCATATCAAGCTTTTCTCTTACGGATTTTACAATATCAATATTTTTTTGATGTTCTTCAAATGTACCGTGTGAAAAATTCATTCTTGCCACATTCAATCCGGCATGGCACATTTTTGTAAAAATTTCTTCATTATCACATGACGGCCCCATAGTACATATTATTTTTGTTTTTCTCACTTTGATACCCCTTTTCATTCAATAAGCGGCAAAGCCGCGTCATTCAACGTTTTCAGTGGGAGATTGAACTCCCACTGAAAAAATTAAATGTCACCCGCCGCCTATAGAGGCGGATGACATCTTAATTTAGTTATATTATGTCTTCCAATGCAGCAGAATGTATTTGTATCGTATGTTAATTCATTTATTTATATTAAAATGAAAACTCTCAAGACTTTCTGTGATTATTATACCATATTCTGCCATTATTGGCAAGTCGTAATGCACGAAAATTGGTTAATATCCGGTTAATATTAGGTTAAATTATGTTAATTTTACAAGCCCTTACTTTTCAGCTAAACAATGCGTTTTGCAACGCATTCCACACGTCCGGAGTTTCAAATCCGCGGCGCCAGCTTGCCACACCGGCAAGAGCGTATTTTTTGCAAATTTCAGCTCTTTTTGCAATGCTTTCAGCGTTTTCCATCCAAAGAACATAATCCTTCCCATCTTTTGTCCACGAATATTTTGTCAGGCCGAATTTTTCGTCATACACTGCATACGCGTTGTTTTCTGTTACATATTTAATCGCCTTTGCCATAGATAGTGCTTCCGATTTTACAACTTTGCCGTTATTTACCTGCCAGCATCTTATATAGTATGGCATGCCAAGCAAAAGCTTGTCGGTCGGAACTTCGCCAAGTGTAAGCTTTATCACTTCCTCAGTCCATCCGAGTCCGCTCACAGGTCCCGGTGTTTTACTTCCCGAATAATACTGATCATATGCCATAAGCGCTATATAATCGGCACTTTTTGCAAGTGCGTCTCTGTCATAACACATTGACCATGTATAGCTTGTCGGCTCATATTTTGTTACATCCACCGAAACGGTTGCACCTACCACATGAGCCATAACCGCAATTTCTTTAACGTGATTTGTATACACACCCTTGTCATATCTATACATATTTTCAAAATCAAAATTTATTCCGTCGAGAGAGTATCTGAGCATATTTTTTAGCAGAATATCAGCCGCCTGCCTGCGTGTATACCTACTGTTTAAAAAATCAGATGTCAAATCTGTATTAAAGTTTGTCTTATACATTGCCCATATCTCATACCCTTTATTTTTTGCATAACTTACATAATTATCCGTAAGCGACGAATTAAATACAAATTCTTTTCCACTTTCCGAATATATTTTTTCCTGATTGCCTCCATATTCATTGGCGTCAGATATCTCAAAGCAAGTAGGGGATACTACATTTACTCCCGCGGTTTCGTAGCTTGGCGGGGTTGCATATATTTCCCATGTCAGATTTATCTTTTTTTGTTTTATAATTCTTGAATTGTGTTCATACACATATGTTTTGTTGTTTTGGGTGATGAGCCTTATGTCCGACTGCCCGGTATAGATCTTGGTATAATCGTTTACATTGCATTCCACCACATAATTTGCCGTGATTTTAGAAAATGGTCCGTCATTTATGTTTTCGATAATGCTTATATATGATACACGGTTAGCTACATTGTACCCCAATGCTTTTGCCTTTTTGTAAGTATAATCAATATATTCGCTGTCATCCTTTGCAGAGCCGATTGTATATGAATGAACATTGGAAAAATGCTCGTTCAAAAAAGCCACTGCCACTTCGTAAGCATTATTTTGCGAATTTGACGCTATATATTTTTTCATTGCATTTAATATAATTGTAGCCGCCTCTGCTCTTGTGGTTTTCCCATAGGGTTTGAAGCTCCCGTCCGGATAACCTGTTATTATGCCGTCTGTCATAACCTTAGAGAGCTGAGACATATATGGATAGCTATCGGTGATATCCGTAAAATCTACATTAGATGATCTTTCATTGTCTGCAGTAAGCCTTGATATAATAAGTATGATTTCTTCTCTTGTTATCATGTTATCTGCCCTGAATGTCCTGTCCGGAAAACCGTCAACTATTTTGTATTCATGAGCCGCGCTAACATTTTCAAAAAATATATGTCCTTTGTCAATGTCTTTAAAATACTGTGTGTTTGTTGAAGCAGTAAGCTTAAATGCCCTTGTAATAAGTGCAGTAAATTCTCCCCTTGTTATAATGTCGTCAGGGTTGGTATATCCGTTATATCCGTTCATTATGTCAAGAGAAGCAAGTGTTGAGATTGCTTCCTCCGACCAGTGCTCATCTGTATCTGATATAACTAATTGTGTGAATTCAAACGAAAAAGCGTTTGATGGTGCATACATGACAGTACACATAATAAGTAAAAATAATATTATGCGTTTTTTCATTGGTTTTTATTCCTTTCTTAAATTTATACATTTATTATATTATAAGTCATGTCTTAAAAAAAGTCAAAATATATGGTATTTTATTGGTAAATTTATGACATATTTCTTTGACAAATCAAATAATTTGTGCTATAATTAGCACGAAATTGCTAAATTAATCCAAGGAGGAATTAAAATGGATAAACAAACTGTTATTAAAAGAATCAAAGATGTGGGAATCGTGGCTGTTGTCAGAGCAGAAAATGCCGATAAGGCCATGAAGATAACCGATGCCTGTATCGCAGGCGGTGTTCCCGCAATTGAAATGACCTTTACTGTGCCTAAGGCTCACAAGGTAATAGAAGAGCTTTCCAATCACTACACCGATGACGATATCATTCTCGGCGCAGGCACTGTACTCGATGCCGAAACTGCACGTATTGCCATTCTCTCCGGTGCTCAGTATATTGTCAGCCCATATTTTGATGAAGATACAATTAAACTGTGTAACAGATATGCGGTTCCATGCATGCCCGGATGCATGACAATTCACGATGTTGTCAAGGCTCTTGAGCTTGGCTGTGATATTATCAAGCTCTTCCCGGGTGATGCTTTCGGACCCGGCATGGTAAAAGCAATAAAAGGCCCTATTCCTCAGGCAAACATTATGCCTACCGGCGGTGTTGACGTAGAAAATGTAGGCGATTGGATTAAAGCCGGTGTTGTTGCTGTCGGCGCCGGTGGTGCTCTCACAGCAGGTGCAAAAACCGGCAACTATGAACTCATTACCGAAACAGCCAAGAAGTTTGTAGAAAACATTAAAATTGCAAGAACAAAATAGTTAAATTACATATAGATATACGGAGGTAAAAATAATGGCAAAGGTTGTAACAATGGGCGAAATTATGCTTCGCCTATCCACACCCAATAACGAAAGATTTCTTCAGGCAGACGAATTTGATGTATGCTACGGCGGAGGCGAAGCCAATGTTGCTGTTTCGCTTGCAAACTACGGTCACGATGCAGAATTTGTGACAAAGGTTCCTTCAAATCCCATTGGCGATTGTGCTGTAGCTGCACTTCGTAAAATGAACGTCAAAACCGACAACATTGCCCGCGGCGGCGAAAGACTCGGTATATACTTCCTCGAGACCGGAGCTGCAATGAGAGCATCAAACGTTGTATATGACAGAGCTCATTCTTCAATTTCAACAGCAGTTGCACATGATTTTGATTTTGATAAAATTTTTGACGGCTGTGACTGGTTCCACTTTACCGGTATTACTCCCGCTGTTTCCGATCAGGCTGCAGAGCTTACCGAGATCGCTCTCAAAGCTGCAAAAGCCAAAGGCGTTAAGGTTAGCTGTGACCTCAACTTCAGAAAAAAACTCTGGTCAAGCGAAAAAGCTCAGCGCATCATGTCAAATCTCATGCAGTATGTAGATGTGTGTATCGGTAATGAAGAAGATGCCGAAAAGGTTCTTGGATTCAAACCCGGTGAAACAGATGTTACAAGTGGTGAGCTTGAACTTGCCGGCTACAAGAGTATTTTCGAACAAATGGTAGAAAAGTTCAATTTTGAATATGTAATTTCTTCACTTCGTGTTTCTCACTCTGCTTCGGACAATGGCTGGTCAGCTTGTATTTATTCTCGTGATACAAAAGAATTCTATCACTCCAAAGAATACAGAATCCGTCCCATTGTAGACCGTGTAGGCGGCGGTGATAGCTTCGCAGGCGGTGTTATCTGCGGCATGCTCGACGGCAAAGATTTCAAGTCTGCTCTGGAATTTGGTGTAGCAGCTTCTGCACTTAAGCACACAATCCCCGGTGATATGAACATCGTTACAAGAGCAGAGGTAGATAATCTCGTTGGCGGCGATGGTTCAGGCCGTGTACAGAGATAATTCAATATATTTTGATTTCATGGCTGCAGCATTTTATGCTGCAGCCATTTTGTGGTATGACGGGCATATCAATGCTCTGTGGTGAAAGTCCACCGAGGCGTAGT
>JAEDEG010000025.1 GCA_016293435.1 Clostridia bacterium | reverse complement strand
CGTCATTCAACGTTTTCAGTGGGAGATTGAACTCCCACTGAAAAAATTAAATATCATCCGCCGCCTATAGAGGCGGGGGACATCTTAATTTAGTTATAAATATTCCGACGGCGGTATTCCGATTATTTTTTTGAATGACTTTGAATAATGATAAATATCACAAAAGCCGCATAGCTCCGCTATTTCAGAAATAGTATGATTTTTTTGTGTCAAAAGCTCTATGGAGCGGTATACTCGGGTTCGAAGCAGGTATTGATGGAGCGGCAGACCTGTTGAGATTTTTATAAGCTTGCTTATGTAGTTTGGATGCAGCTTCAGCTCTTCACCAATTTTTTTATTCGAAAGAGGTATGCTGAGATTTTCATTTATAAATCCTATAACCACGCTTGCAATTTCATTGCTGCCTGTGTACTTTTGACCGTGCTGTGCCCTGACACATTCCAATAAAAGCTCTGCCATGATATTTGCAATAATGTCTTCAAAATACAGCAGCTTTTGTGAATATTCACGTTCAATACGGCTAAGACTCGACGATAATTTTTCCATACCGCTTATATATGTAACCTCATTAAAAATGGGTATTTTCAATTCTTCTAACTTTTCCAAAATAAAATTTGAATCAAAGGTGTCGGCTTCGACGGGCGCAATTGGCGTTTGATGCTTTATATTTGACTGGGTATAATCAAAATTCAAGGCTATATACACTGCTTTATGCTCAGGGGGTAAAAGCTGATATTTATTGCCCGACGGTACAATCAATACATCCCCTTTATCCAGCATGTAGCGCCGGTTATCTGTTTGAATGGCGGCAGAACCGTCGTACATGTAAAAGAAACGGTGATCGTAAGGAATAGTGCATTTATACTCACTTCCTCTCCCAATGGGAATGTAATGCGCATATCTTATAAAAGGATGTATTTCCGATATATTCATTTTTATATCACTCCGCAGATTTATTTTATACAAATTTTGGTTTAAATTATACATTGATTATATCACAAAACAGAGATATACTCAAGATAATTTAAAAAAAGGGTGATTTTTCAAATGATACAAAGAAAAAAGAAAAGAACAGCTAAAATCGGAATTTTTGCAGTGATTCATGAAATTTATTTTGAACAATTTGAGGGTTTGCGCGAAAAGCTTTATGGCTATCACAACAAATTGATTGAGGTTGTTTTGGCAAACGAGGTTGAGGTTGTTGATTTTGGGTTTATTGGAAATAACCAAAATGCTTATGAAGCTGCCGCCGAAATCAAAAAGCAAAACGTAGATTTTTTAATTTGCAATATGATTTCTTATGCAACTTCATCTGTGTTTGCACCGATTATTCTAAGTTGTGACGTTCCGATGATTCTGACGGCACTGCAGCCGCGCGCAAAGCTGGATTATACAAACGCCAACACATTTATGCAGCTCGAAAACGATAATATCTGTGCTGTTCCCGAATTTATCGGAGTGGCAAACAGACTTGGTAAAAAGATATATGATGTCATAATAGGCACACTTTATGATGATGAAGCAGCAAGGACAGATATTGCAAAATGGTGCAGTATCGCAATGGTTCTGCATGATTTAAAGGGTGCAAGAGTGGGACTTATGGGGCATACAATGGAAGCTATGTACGATATGCACACAGACCCGACTGCAATTTCTGCCGCATTCGGCATACACGTACCGCTTTTGGAAATAGATGACGCAGTAGAGGTATACAACGAAGTATCGGAGGAAGAAATACAGGCAAAAATCAAATTAATTGATGAGGAATTTGATATGCCCGACCCAAAAAGTGATCCGATAACAACAAAACTAACGCAAGCAGATAAGCTGCAGGCGGCAAAATCAGCTGCCGCACTTGACAGATTGGTAGAAAAATACAGCCTTACCGGACTTGCGTATTATTATGAAGGTCTTGACAATACGGTTCAGAGAACCTTGGCGTCTACTTTTATAGTCGGAAACTCCATTCTCAATGCTCAGGGTATTCCTATGTGCGGTGAGTATGATATAAAAACATGCATTGCAATGCTTATTATGGACAGGCTGAATATAGGCGGCAGCTTTGCCGAATTTCATCCGTTTGACTTTGAGGAGGATTTTATTCTTGTGGGGCACGACGGTCCTCATCATCTGGCAATTGCCAACGGAAAGCCGATACTAAGAAGTCTTAAAAAATACCATGGAAAGCCCGGCAGCGGAGCGGGGGTAGAGTTTAAAATTAAGGAAGGACCCATCACCATGCTTGGCATAACGCAAGGCTATGACGGCAAATTTAAATTTGTAATAGGCGAGGGATATTCCAAATCGGGGCCAATTCCCCCAACCGGAAATACAAACACAAGGGGATTTTTTGAGCCAACCACAAAAGAATTTATTAAAAAATGGGTAATGGAAGGCCCCACCCACCATTACGCGCTCGGTATTGGTCATCATGCCGATGAGCTTGTAAAAATTGCGGATATTCTCGGAATAGAAAGGACTGTTGTAAAATGAAAAATATAACTCTCGAAATGAGCCTAAAGCCGTTTAAGCAAACGAATAATAAATACATAGAGGATGTATGCAGAAATTTTTTCTCACAGTGGCTGCCGCTTCTTAAAAAAGCAGATACGGTTTCGGTTATGCTGTGGGTCGCAGACGGCAGCGAAATTCTCGATTACACCGCAGATTTGGACAAAAGCTTTGAGTGGGCATATCTGGCAGGCTATGCTAACCCGGAAATGTATGTGGACACTTCTGCACCGGACCCCGAGGGTAAGTCACTTTTTGCTGCAAACTATTTGTATATGAAAAATCCTCCGGTAATGACATATAAAATCCTGAGCAGTATTATTAAAACAATTAAACGTGTTGGCGCAGAGCTTACAGGCGGAAAACGTATAACCGTTGGTGCAACCTTTGACCCGGGACCCGAATTTGCAAAATCATCATTTAAGTATGAGCGGCATAATGAGATATGCCTCGGCAATGATACGGGACCTGCAACCATGGTTTGCTGCTACGGCGTTTTAAACGGTGATTCAAAGAGGTATGCCGCATATCCCGACGGAATACCCGACAAAACAAAATTCGGTACATTTTTCGGAAAACAGGCACAGGTATTTTTGACCGACATGGGTTATGATTATATATGGCTTTCAAACGGACTGGGCTTCGGAAAGGAAACCTGGTCTGCAAAGGGTGCAATCTTTGACGGTGAAAAATTTAATGCCGAAGCCTTAGATGAGGTTAAGAGCTGTGTAGTCGAGTTTTGGGATTTGTTTACCAAGGAATGTACTTTCCCGATTCAGGTGCGCGGAACAAATATGTCTATGGGAATAGATTTTGCCACAGACGGAGTGCCGCTGAAAACCATATATGATACCGTTGACGGAATTCTTCCCCCTCCAAATTCGCCCTGGGCGGCGCTTGACGGCAATTTCGGACTGGAGCTTATGGGATATATGTCAAGAATTTCTTATGTACCGAACAAGGATTTTCTTATAAGATATTATATACATGACCCATGGTGGATGAATTCACCCTGGTATGACAGATACAACGGCTTGCCCCATGATATTTATCTGCCGTTTGCCATATCAAGGATAGATGAAAAGGGTCAGGTAAACACACCAACAAACCTTAATCTGCTCACAATTGACAACTCGCTCGGAGATATGCCTGACAGCTGCGTTTATGAGCCGATGCCGCATTTGATGAAGGCGATAAAGGAGCTGCCTGATGCTGTATCACCTGTTGTGTGGGTATACCCATTTGATGAATACTCAGATGCCGGCAGCGAGTATATGTTAAAGGCAATGAATAATGAGGATTGGTTTATCTCAAAAACCATAACAGAGGGATGCCCCATATCATCTGTAACTACGACCTCGCTGTTTGCAAAACAGGACAAGAGCATATATAAGTCTTCGGTAATAGTTACACCGGTGCCTTATACCGATGAATTTAAAAACGAAATCGAAGGCTTTATCAATAACGGCGGAAAGGTTATATTATACGGAGATATAGATAGGTGCGGTGTGATAAACAACTGCCGTTATGCCGATGAGAAGGTTTCGCTTATAGACGCTTTAAAAGACTTTGAAATATTTATTTCGTATGAAAAATATGCAGATGAAAAAAATCCTGTTTTTATGTGTCACAGATACAATAATGCGTTTATGTTTTCGGTGTATGCACCGTCGACAACAGTAAAAACAAAAATAAGGTTTCCATACGGAGCACCGGTTTTAGACGGATATGATACAGTTTTGGAAAACGGATGTGCGACATACCATTTCCCGAAATCAGAGCACAGAGAATGCAGGGTTTTTGTTGAGCAAAACGACGGAATTGTAAGCTGCTGCGAGGTTGCACCGGTCAGCTTTCAATACAGACGCAGAATACAAGTGTCGGGGCTTAAAAATGCTACGGTCAGATTTTTGCCGGAGGAATATTGCAAGAAAAATGTGAATGCAGTTTTAAATTCTGATGAAGGCTACTATTTCAGGACGGACAAATTTGAAAGCGGCTATGTCGAAATTGACGGAACAGAATTTTTTGAAGCTAAAAACGTAACAGGGAGTCTTGTGCTTTCAATGCCGTTTGAGAAATAAAATAATGATTGAATAGCTGTAATGACGGCTTGAAATGGAGTGTTTATGAAATGCATATCAAAGACAAAATATTAATGGATAGGGAAGGTCTTGAAAAAGAAGGACCTATTACAATAGTTGCATATGGTGACAGTGTGACGCACGGAGCACTCTTGGATGAGATCAATTACGAAACGGTCTATTGGAATTTGCTTCGCAAAAAGATACTTAATGTGAGAAATTATGTGCCGGTAAATGTGATAAATGCCGGAATCGGAGGAGTTACCGCGGCAGAATCGGTTAAAAGAATTGACAAACAGGTGCTTGCGCATAATCCTGATCTTGTAATAGTTTGCTTTGGTCTAAATGATGTGACAAGAGATCCGGAGGAGTATTTATCCGCACTTCGCACAATATTTCAAAAATGCAAAAATTCCGGTGCAGATGTGATTTTTATGACACCTAATATGCTAAATACATATGTTGCAAAGGATACACCCGAAAAATATTTAGACTTTGCCGCTTTTACTGCTGAGTGTCAAAACAGCGGTAAAATGGATTTGCTTATAAATTCGGCGGTCAAGCTTGCAAGGGAAATGGAAATTGATGTATGCGACTGCTATTGTGAGTGGAAGAAGTTATCTAAAACTCAGGATGTCACAATGCTTTTGATAAACAGAATCAATCATCCCGTGCCAAAAATGCATGAGCTGTTTGCCGATAGTCTTTTCAAAATAATTTTTAAGGATATGCCCGAGGTGCTTTTGGAAAATTCAAGTACGATGCGCTGTGCAGATGATGAAAAATTTTTGCCGCAAAGATAAATCAGCAAGAAACGGCGATTTTAAAGTATTAAAAAAATCTGTAGCAAAGATTCCTCCTGTGATAGAAAAAATATCACGGGAGGAATTTTTATGTCAATTGAAGAAAAAATCATAATTTTTGCACCAAATTTAATAAGTACTGTGCTTCCTTTAGATTGTTCCGGTGATGTGATAATGCTGTAAAACCAGTGTTAGTGCGGCTTTTGTGGGATTTTTCCAAATTATTTTAATTGTATGGTTGTCATTTGCAATTCGTAGGATTTGCACCTAATTTCTGAAATTCAGTGCTGTTTTTACTCATATATTAATGCTATAATAAAATTACAACAACATGATTATGAATATTTTTTCAAGTAGGGAGTAGAGAATTTATGCTTAAATCTTCAAAGTGGATAAAATCTCCGGAAAATTGTAATACATGCCCTGATTTTTATCTGAATATTAACATCGAAAAACCTATCTCCAGAGCAACACTGAAAGTCAGTGCGCTTGGTATGTATATTGCATATGTTGACGGAAAAAGAGTATCTGAGGATTTATTTACGCCGTATTGTACGCAGGCAACAAAGAGGATTCAGTATCAGAGCTATGATGTCACAAAGCTTATTTCCGGTACAAGTCGAATTGATTTTTTGTGCGCACAGGGGTGGTTTGTCGGAGAAATGCCATGGTCAAAAGATCGTACATCCAAAGCGTTGTCAGATCATATCAGTTTAATATTTGAATTGGAGATTGTTGATAGCGAGGGAAAAAAATTTTGTTACGTTTCGGATGAAAATACTAAGGTTTCCACTTCGCATTTGCTGTCTTCGCAATTCTATGACGGCGAAGTTTATGATTTGACTGCTGCTGTTGAAGAATTGGGTTTTGCTGTTTGTGATGATGAAGCAAAGCCGGAGCTTGTAGAGCAGGAAGGCGAATTTGTTCGTGAACAGGAGGTTTTTTATCCTGTTTCGATGATTATCACTCCGAAAGGTGAGCGTGTGATAGATTTTGGTCAAAATTTATCAGGTTATGTGCTTGTAGATGCAAAAGGGAAACAAGGAGACACAATCAGCATCAGCCACGCGGAAACTTTGGATGAAAGCGGAAATTTTCTTACCGAAAATCTGCGCCAGGCGAGACAGAAAATGAAATATGTGCTGAATGGAGAAAGAAAATTGCTGAAGCCTTTTTTTGCATGGTTCGGTTTTCGATATATTCGTATTGATGAGTATATCGATGGTGATATTGACCTTGATTCTTTCAAATGTATTGCTGTATATTCCGACATGAAGCGTACCGGTAGTTTTTTGTGCGGAAATGAAAAAGTCAATCAGTTGTATCATAATGTCATTTGGGGACAGAAAAGCAACTATATTGATGTGCCGACAGATTGCCCTCAGCGTGATGAAAGACTTGGCTGGCTTGGCGATGCACAAGTGTTTGCCAGAACTGCAGCAATTAATTTTGATGTGGAAAAATTTTTTCGCAAGTGGTTGCATGATATTGCATTGTATCAATTAGAAAATAATGGTGCTGTTTACGGTATTTGCCCTAATGTAAAATTTGCGTATGACACCAGGATATCTGCCGCATGGGGAGACGCCGCAACAATTTGTCCGTGGGAAATATATCTTGCTTATGGAAATCGAGAGATTTTGGAAGAACAGTTTGAAAGCATGAAAATGTGGGTAGATTATATTCATTCCTTCGGCGAGGAAGAATTTTTATGGATTGGCGGTTATCATTACGGTGATTGGCTGGCCATGGATTCTGACGGTGATGAGGTAGTTACGGACTGTGATTATATTGCTTCTGCTTTTTTTGCCAACAGTACATTGCTTTTGATAAAAGCGGGTGAAGTAATCGGTAAAGATATGACAGAATACATACAGTTATATAGCTGCATTGTGAAAGCTTTCAGAAAGCGGTTTATAAAAAACGGATTACCTACCGTGAAAACTCAGACGGCATATGTTCTGGCACTGCATTTTCATTTAACGGAAAATATGGAGCTTACAGCAGAGGGGCTTGCAAATTTAATAAAGGAAAACGAAATGTGTCTTTCGACCGGGTTTGTAGGTACACCGTATCTGTTGCATGCTTTGTCGGACAATGGTTACGCCGAACTGGCTTATGAACTGTTGTTTCAGGAAAAATGCCCCTCTTGGCTTTACGCGGTCAATCACGGTGCTACTACGATGTGGGAAAGATGGGATGGTATCTGTTCCGACGGCACATTCCAAAAACTCGACCTTGATTCTTTTAATCACTATGCATACGGTTCTGTTTTTGATTGGCTTTTCGGGGTGGCAGCAGGAATTAAAGTTCAGGATGACGGTGCAGGTTATAAACATATATCGGTACGTCCGCTAACAGACAAAAGATTAAAATTTATCGATGTGTCAATTCAAAGTCGTTATGGAAAAGTGAGAAGTTCGTGGTACTATAAGGGTGATAAAGTCTTTTATGAAATTGAAGTTCCCAAGGATTGTGTCGCTGATATTTTGCTTGAGGATGGTTACTCGGTAACAGTTGCCGGCGGCAAGCATTTTTTTGCTAAACAGTATAACTTGGTGTAAATACGAGGAGGGTGTTTTATGTTTAAAAAAGCGATTGCGGCTCTTGTTATGGTCGCCCTTTCGTCTTCTGCTTTATCGGTAAATGCATCGGAAGCTCCTACGATAACGGTAGGATATTCGGCGCAGACGGGAGAGATAACCGTGAGAGGAAAAGCGCAGGGAAGAAGTGTGATTACTGTTGCTCCGGAGGCTCTGACACCGGATAAAATGAGTGACGACGAAGGTTTTACACCGACTGTGTTCAAACAGTTCAGTGCAGACGGGAGTTACAGTTATACCATTGGTATGCCTGATACAGCGTCCGGAGGAAGATATAAAGTATATATTTCCAACAAAGACGGCTCGGCTGATGATGTTTTTGTTTATATGGATACTATACGCTCTGAAACCATTATTCCTTTGCTCAATTCGGCCGACAATGACGATTTTAACCATTTTATTTTAGACAATGCTCTAACTTTGGGAATTGATAAGGAGGATGAATTATTCATAGATAAGCAAAGTGATATTCTGATGATTTTAGATAATATGATATTTGCTTCTCCAATTGATTTCTATAATAAATATTCTAAGGTTTATGCATTGAGCACCCTGAAAGGTCAGACAAATGACAAAGTTTTATCATATCTTGAGCAATTTCAAATGCAACTGGGAATTGATATGAAAGCTGATTTTGAGGAGGATGCAAGGCTTGATTCCGAGATATCGGAAAAATTTTTGGCGCTGCTTTCGCAAGTTGATTTCAGCAAAGAAATCGGAGCAGATGGAGATATCAATTTCAAAGCTTGCTTTGAAAAGATGAAACCGCTCGCGGCTGTTGAATCTGCCACTAATTGGGTGACTCTGAAAGAAGTGATCATTTCTTCATTTTCCGATGTGTTTTCCGATCTTTTAAAAGATGAATATTACGTTTTGGTGAAAGACAAAGACAATGTATTTGAACGTTTGATGAAGGAACGTCTTGATACTTATGAAAATATCAGTTCTTCATTTTCTTCTGTTTCAAAGTATGTTTATGAGCTGGAAAAGCGTTCGGAGAATAAACCATCGTCTTCCTCGGGCAGTTCGTCAAGACCGGTATCTGTGCCCTTGGCAACGGAAAGTCAGTCAGCGAACAAAAATGTATTTACTGATCTGGCATCAGATCATTGGTCTGCGGCGGCTGTTAATACCTTGGTATCTCGAAATGTTATAATCGGCTATGAGGATGGCAGTTTTAAGCCATCGCAGAAGATCACTCGTGCTGAATTTGTAAAAATGATTTCCGGGTTTCTTGCAGACGATGACTGTATGAGCTGTAACTTTGAAGATGTTGCGCAAGATGCTTGGTATTTCAAAGCGGTTTGCAAGGCAAGCTCTCAGAGTATTGTAAATGGTGACGGTGACCGTTTTTATCCCGAGGTGCTTATTAAACGAGAAGATGCAGCTCTTATTATTTATCGAATTTTAAGTGCTTGTGATAAAGCACCGTATGGATACAAGCCGTTTGCTGACAGAAAAGATATATCAGATTATGCCAAAGATGCTGTGTATGCACTTGGCGGTGCCGGCATTGTCAGCGGCAGCGGTAATGATATGTTTTTGCCGCTTAATCCCATAACCAGAGCAGAAGCGGCACAGCTTATTTATAATGCATTTGTACGATAGAGAAGGAGGGTAGGTCATGAAAAGAATATGTATTTTATGTTTGATCTTTCTTATGTTGTTTTCCATGCAAACGAATGTTTGGTGTACTGCGTCAAAAACTGACAGCGCAGCCGATAGGGCATATGATTTTCTTGCGAGCTTCGATATTATGGACAAAGGTGAGTATGAGAGTAATGTGTCGCGAGCCGAATTTACGGATATTCTTGTAAGAGCATTGAATTATACATCAAGCGCAGAGGAGGCCTCAGAGGCATTTTATGATGTAGGCGATAACTTATATATCAATGCAATCGATGCTGCATTGGAGCTTGGTTTGATTTCAGGTGATGGTAACGGTTTGTTTTATCCCGATTCACCGATTGTACGTTTTGCGGCAATTAAAATGGCGGTAGCTGCTCTTGGCTATACGCAATTGGCAATTGCATACGGAGACTATCCATACGGATATATTCGTATTGCCCATGAAATTGATTTGACAAAAGGAATGTCGAAGGTTTCGTATGATTCATATTTGACATATGAGGATGCTGCGGTATTAATATACAATTTTTTGAACACTGATTTGTGCGGAGTCAGCAAGATTAAACAAGATGATATTTCGTATGTCAGACGATATGGAGAAAGTCCGCTTTCCGAATATTTTCATCTCACAAAGGTTATCGGTATTGTGAAGGCGGCAGGCTTTGCTACAATGATTCCGGGAGACGAGACAGACCATGCCAAAATTACGATTGACTCGCAGACGTTTCTGACGGAGCTTGATTTGGCGAAGGAATACCTCGGATATGAAGTGAATGGGTGGTATGATGATAAGACCAATGCATTGAACCATATTTATATAACCGAAAAAAATGAAACCAAAACACTTTCTTGTGAAGAAGTGGATGATTATAAAGATTTTAAAATAAAAGTTCAGTCAGATGGCGCAAATAGAACGGAAGTATATTCTCTCAGCCGCTCTTTCACCTTTGTAAAAAACGGGAGAAATAAAGTGCCGGTAAAAGCAGATTTTCAGGCGGAAGGCGGAACTCTTACACTTATCGATAATAATTCGGACGGCAAATATGATGTGGTTGCTGCAAAGTCACCGCGATACATGGTAGTATCCAAGATTAATCTTTCCGGCGGTGTTGTGTATGACAGCGCAAATGGAGGTAAAAGTGTTATATTGGATAATGATAACGGATATTATTATTCTCTGCATATTTCCGATAAAAAAGGTAATCTTTTGCCTGCTGTGATAGACGATCTTGCCACAAATATGGTTATGATGGTATATGAGAGCGAAGATGGAAAATATGTGGAAGCCATTGCTTCCTCACTTACGATTAGCGGAAATCTTGAAGAAATTGGAGCGGACTATATTACCATCAATGGTGAAGAATATACCGTAAATTCCGGGTTTGGAGATACTGCGGCACTTGTTCCCGGGTATGAATACGATTTTCTGCTGGCGGCTGACGGCACTGTTACATCGGTTTTGTATGCACAAACAGGTACGATGAAATATGGATATTTGGTAGATTTTCACAGCAAAACCTCCGGGCTTACTCCGGAAGTATACATTAAACTTTTGAGCTGTGAAGGAAAGCTGTTTACGGCTGAGTTGGCAGAAAAAATTACCTTAGACGGAATTTATATGCGCTGTACAGACGAACGTATTTCCTCTATATTTTTGAATGGTACGGTTCCTGCATATCAGGTGGTAAAATATATGTTAAACAAGGAGGGTATGCTGTCAAAAATTGATACAGCATATATGCCGAGCGACAATGCGACGGCAGAAGAGAAATACACCTCCGACACGCTTGGCGATGATGCGCTCAGATTGAACTATAAAGGAAATAAGTCATACTGGCATGCAACCTTCAATGTATTTTCACCGCATGCGGCAATCGGAGAAAATACGGTGATCTTCAATGTTCCAAAAGATATTTACGACAAAGGCGTGGCGGTGGAAAAGAAAGACGAAAAATATTTCAGCGTAATCACACGAAAAGATCTTCCGCAATACAGCTATGAATATTCGGATGCTTATGATATGGATGAATATATGCAGCCTGCGGTACTGGTAAGATATGATTCCAATGCAGGCAGCAATATCAACGTTGAGCAGCGCAATCTTCCGGCAATGGTAGAACGCGTGTCTGAGGGATGGAACTCAGAAGGTGTGGAAACAAAGATTTTCACGCTTTGGTATGATGGAAAGTATTGCAAATATACACTGTCGAATAATTTAAATTTTATAGTGAATCAGGGTACTATGCCTCTTCCCAACTCGGGGGATATTATTAGAATGGCGGTTGACAGCTTTGGCGAGATACAGGGATATGAGATTGACGTGCGCTATGATGCAAAAACAGACACCCTTTCTTTCACATCCGAAACTCCTTCATCGGGTCAGCTGGATAACTCCTATTATATCGGCAAAGCGTATGCATGCAACGGCAATGCGCTAAGCCTGATGATAGACCAAGCTTCCGGCTTCAGCGAAGGTTACACAACTCCCATACAGGACGATATCGCAAGTTTTACAATAACTTCGGAATGTAAAATAGCAGTATACAATTTGGCAACCAAAACGGTAAGACAGGGTAAATTTGATCTGTTAGCTGATGTAGCGTCTGCGGGAGAAATCGATGCATCTCGTATCGTTGTTAAAAGTTATACCCATGGTGTTGAAGGTTTATTTATATATCAATAGGAGATTATAGTGAGGTGTAAATATGCATAAAAAAATTTTGGCGATGCTTATTGCGGTATCAATAATGTTCTCCGGGATATCTGTGTTTGCTGAGACAACGGAGATTCTTCTTTCTGAGGGATTTGCGTCATATGCGGAAAATGATACGAATATCACCTCTGTTGCGGTTTTGTCCGGTGTTGATACCAGAGTCATCACTGATGAAGGCAATAAAGTTTTATATTCGAGAGCACTGGGCGAGGGGGTTTTGGTAAAAGCCAACTTGGATTTTTGTGATTGCACACAGTCGGTATTCAGCATTAGAGTGAAATTGAGAGGGAACACGACAGTCGGCAAGCTTTTCAATGCGTCATATGCAAACGGGAAACAGGGATTTATTACATTGCACGAAGATCGGACTCTTCGTCTTACCGATGGAAAAATAGTGGGCAGTATTGCGGATAATCGTTACAGTAGTGTAACCTTATCGGTCAATTGGTCTCGAGGCATATACAGTGTGTATATAGATAAAAAATGTACTGCGGCAGACTGGTATCTGCCCGACGGAGTAAGATCTATGCCGAAATCCCTGGAATGGTTGTTCGAATACAACGAAGCCGGAGAAACGGAGGTTTTTATTGATGATATCAGAATCTATGAAGGAAGTAAATTGCCATGGGAAAGAAGTTTTCCGTCAGAACCTTCTAATTCTGAAATTTTAGAATTTACTCCAACAACCGAGCCGGATTCATCTGTTAAGCTTTTTGCGGAAATGGATTTTGAGAACGGTATGGACGGAGTTTCCACAAATGGACAGGGCGGAAGCATCACTGCGGTAAAGGATGATGACGGCAGAGGTGTGCTGCATTTTTATGCTGACGAAAAAACAGCGGGCGGCTCGTTTGCGGATGTTGTGTGTAATGCATTGAAAGCGCAGGACAAATTTGTTGTGGATTTCAGTGTGAAAGTGAATTCATTAACGGGAAGAGCGGGAGTAGGACTTTTTGATACGAAAAACTCGTACGATGCCTGGGCACTCGGATATGATTTGAATGCAGGAGGCAATATTGTATCAAACAACACGGGTGCTGTGGTTGGAAGTGTGCCAACGAGGAAGTGGACTCGCATATCTGTTGCATACAATATTCCGGTAGGGTCAGCCGATATTTATGTTAACGGGGTTTATACAGGGAGCAACACGATAAGAGACGATTATTATCCGGTTGTATTCCGTATTGATTTGCTAAATACTGAGGGAAGCAAACACGATGTTATGATAGACTGGTTGAGAATATATTCAGGAACAAAGCTTCAGGATGCATCGTCATGTGAATCATCAGGCGACACGGACTTGTCTTTAGACGGAGCATCTATTATGGATCCTCCGGATAAGCTCGCGGCAGCACTCAATGGCAAAACAGTTATTATGACGGCGAATAACACTATGTATGTAAATGGTGAGAAAATATCATGCTCGTCTGAAAAAATGAAGCCGATCGTGATAGACGGCAATCTCATGGTAAGTTTAGATGCATTGTCTCTTTGGCTCAATGAAAGCGTTAACTATGACGCTTATGGCGGAATCATTCAGATTGGGGATACGGCACAGCTGAAACTCGGTGAAAAAACATATACATTACGGGGAAAAACTGCCGAGCTGGCGGTTGCCCCGACTGCGCAAAACGGCGTATTATATTTCCCGCTGCGCAGTGTAGCGGAACAAATACTTGAAAAAAAGGTCAATTGGGACAACCGAGGTTTTGCGGTAATTTCCGACAACGGCATAGAAGTGACGAGCGAATATCACTATCTTGACCGTTATGTGACATGGCAGCCGATTGATTTGATTTACCGTTATATGTGCTTTGACAATCCGACCGGGCGGGAGATGATAGAAGCTCTTGAGAAAAACTATCCTAATAAAGCCCATCCTCGTGTGTATTGGAAAAAAGAAGACGCGGACTATATTCTGGATCATGTCGATGCAAACAGCGAGTGGAAAAAGGCGTATGACTATGTAATACAAAGTGCGCAGATGTATCTGGAAAAAGATTTTTCGGAGCAATATGGCGCTGATGACGTGACGATTAAGAAACAAAACTCAGCCATTTTGCTGCACAATTCTATCCGGATTCTTTCTACGGCATATCTTTTGACCGGAGAATCAAAATATGCCGAAAAGGGCGTTGAAATTCTGAAAGGCTATTGCAGTTGGAAAAATATGGGACTTGAAGTAGCAAATCTTACTACCGGTCACTGGGCGTCCGGTATTGGTATCGGCTTTGACACATTTTATAATTACATGAATTCAACGCCTGAAGGCAGAGAGAATATTGAATATATCAAAACAGCAGTGCGCCGTACGGTTTATGCGGATCATATTCATGCATACCAGACGGGAGAGAGTGCGGCAACATGGATGACACAACAGGATAACTTTCTGGGAGTGGTCGGTGGAGGTATTATGACACTCTGCCTGTCTATGGCGGACGAGGAGGATATGCAGGAACAGTCTGCATATTTGCTTGAAAATTCACTAAGGTCACTTTATATTGCGGCAGAACTGTATTATCCAAACGGCGGATATTATGAAGGCGTGAGCTATTCAAAATATATGCTTGACAATCTTACGCAGGCATTGGATGCAATGTTTAACTGCTGCGATACGGATTACGGTATGGGAAACGCAAAGGGATTTAAAAACTGCGGTGACTTTTTCACATATGCACAATCGACCTGCTCGAGCTTGGGATATCACGACGGGGGTCCGGGATATTATGAGACAAACGTGCGTGAATTTATGGGCTATCGCTATGATGATGCTTTTGAAGCGCAGATGGCTTATGAGCAGAAAAAACTCGGAAAACATTCTCTTGACATAAAAGCGCTGTACTATTATGCTAAGGCTGTAGCGGATAGGGGGGAGATTCCCGACACTTCTTCCGCTCCTCTGGATTACTATTTTTACGGAACAGAGGGAGGTAGCTTTCGCAATTCGCACGAGGTAAGCAATCAGGTGTTTGCCGGATTCCACGGCGGCTGGACCAATATTCCTCACGATATGCTCGACCTTGGTGAGTTCCTGTTTGAATCGGACGGAGTACTATGGGCCGATGATCTTGGCAGTGATGATTACGGTCTGCCGAGCTATTTTGGAAGGGACGGCTACAAATTGTACAGAAAACGTCCGGAGGGAGAAAACTGTATTGTGCTCAATCCTAAGATTGATCCGGACACATATTATGGTCAGAATCTCGGAGCACTTGCACATTTGATTGACTTTGACGCAAACAAACCTCGCGGAGCAAAAGCGGCATATGATTTGACAGAAGCATACAGCCGAGACGCTTCAAGGTATGTGAGAGGATATTATTTTGGGGATAACCGCAATACATTTACTGTCCAGGATGAGCTCAGTTTAAAAGGCAACACGGAATTGTACTGGTTTATGCATACAAGAAGTCGGATTGAAATTATCAGCAACACTAAAGCAAGGCTGACTTCAAGCACAGGTAAAACGCTTACGATTGATGTGTACTGCAGTGCGGACGGCTACACCCTTTCCGAGATGAAAGCTGAGCCTTTGCCATCCTCACCTAAGGTAGACGGACAGAATCCCAACAGCAACTATCGCAAACTGGCGATTTATTATCCGGAAGTTAGCGGAGATGTTACCATCAGTGTGAAGCTTTCACCGGACAACGATGACTATGAATATACCGGTTTGCAATATGTGCCTATTTCCGAGTGGACGATTCCTGACGGTGAAGTTCCGAAGAATCCTACCTTGAGCGGTATCTATGCAGACGGCATTCTTCTGGATTCGTTTATGCCGGGAATCAGCGACTACAGCATTGAGCTTCCTTACGGAACAGAGAAAGTTCCTCAGATTTCGGCAATTGCTGATTGCGGTGAGATAAGCGTGATTCAGGCGGAGGATTTGTACAGTAAAGCGAAAATTATTGTGAAGGTTGATGGAGTAAAAGAATCGGTATATACGGTACGTTTTGATGTTTCGACCGACAGAAATATTTTTGTGACAGATGCCATAGCGGCAAATGCTAAGCCTGATGTCGGTGTGCGCGGAGAGTTAATTAAACCAAAACGCGCGTCAGCTTATACTGTTCCCGAAATGGACAACGGTCCAGACAAAATGCTCGACGATGATTTTAATACACGTGCAACTCAGTCGGGAGAAGGTATGTGGTTTGAATTCGATTTTGGTGAAGTAATTGATATCAGCGGAGTGGCGGTTTCATATTACGATGGTAACCTTCGGAATTTCTTGTACGAACTTTGGTATTCGGAGGACGGCATCAACTTCAAACGTGTGTTCAACGGCGAATCTACCGGAGAGACCAACGAATATGAATCGCTTGCGATACCGGGAAAAGTACGGTATATAAGATATGTCGGCAACGGAAACAGCGGTTCCCCATGGAACTCGTTAACAGAATTCAGAGCATACCGATAGTTCCTATGCAGCGTGACCGGATATAGAAATTTATTGTGAAGGAGATTTTTTATATGAAAAAAATTATGTCAGTGCTGCTGGCAGCGAGCTTGTTGTGCCTTTTGTATGTGCCGGGTGTTTTTGCCGTAGGAGAAGCGACAAAGGAGATTGTTCTGGCAGACGGAGTACCGACGTCTGAAACCTATAAATCAGACAAGGGGCTCCAAATATCTTCGTCCTTTTGCACAACTGAGATATGGGGCGGCACCTATAAGATGAAAAAAACCGCGGGAGACAGTCGTTTTTATATGAATCCGGACTCAAGTGTTTACCCGATTTCTCAAGGCAAGGTGAAACTGGAAATGACCTTTACATTTTCGGATACCACAACACCTACATCTCTGTCACTCTATGCCCGTGACAGTCAGGGAAACTGGAACTACGCCAGAAATATGCTTCACCAAGGTTATATCAACGGAGGTTCTGTAAGCGCAATACCTTATACAAAGGATACGGAACTGAAGTTGGAAGCCATTTTAGATTTGGATAACGATTGTTTTAAAGAAGTGATCAATGGTGTGACGTATCTGGACTACGACAACGATGCCGCAAAAATAGGAAAGCATATCGACAGACTGGATTCCTTTTTCTTTGAAATTCCGAGCTCTGTGCCGGACGGAACGGAGTTGTGTGTTAAAAGCTTTAAAATGACTCATATTCTGACAGTTGAAACGTTTGGAGAAATTTTATATGACGACGGTTCGGGAAGGGAAGTAATAGCGGAAAATGATGTTATAGGAAAGGAAGTTGACCAATTTAAGATTAAGCTTGATAACGCTTCTACAAAGAATAAAGACGTTACTTCTCTTGTTCAGATAATGGTGGATGAAGTGCCGGTTAAGGTTTCAAGTGCCGTTGCCGACGCATACGGTGTAATCATTGTTCGGATGGAACAGGCTTTTCCCGATGTGGCAGATGCACAAATTCTTTTTTCTTCGGATAAGGAACGAATCATATCCAAAAAGTTTAGAATTGAGGCGCTTGATTTTGGTATCACGGGGGTTAAATTTAATAAAAACGGAGATAGCTTGGAGTCGGAGACGGAGCTGACACCGAGTGATGAAGTGAGTGCGGAATTTTATTTGAAAAACTCTACTGACAGCACCAAAAACGCATTGCTGGTTTTTGCGGCATTTGACGGTGTTAAGGTTGTTGGACTCACATGTAAAACGGTTTCGGTTCCGTTAGCAACTGTTTTGCAGACAGAAACGCTGAAGCTTTCTTTGCCATCTCATGGAGAAAACTTTAGCGTGGAATGTTATTTACTGGACGGATATGTCAATCGATGTCCGATTTCCAAGATTTGGTCTGTCCAGTGACAAGATGGTTCTTTGCGAAACGATTTAAATAGATTTCAGCCTGATAATGACAATACCGAAACTTTGCTTGTACCCGTTCCTCAAAAATGCTTTATCAAGGGTATTTTGATAGGGACGGTCAAAGGATAAATATAAAATGAAAGGATGAAAAAAATGAAAAAAACGAAAAAAATTATTTCAGTGATGCTTGCTGTAATGATGATGTCAGCAGCGATGGTGATGCCTGCTTTTGATGTGGCAGCGGAGGTTGTCGGCGAGAAGTATATAGCGGGACCTGCAACCTTTGACGGTTTCACACCGATTCTCGGCGGATCAATCGGATCAGTAGATTTGCCGGATTCATATATGTTCACAAACTATGTGAACGGTATGAGCCAGGCAAGAGTTTTTAATACCGGAAGCACCTCCGGTGCTACCGATACAGAAAAAGCAGAGCTTGTGACAACAAGCGGACCGCAGGGTGATGCAGACACCGCCATTGAGGTCATAACAAAAAAACAACTTTCGGAAAGCTTTCCGGCGATGTATTTTGAGTTGCCAAACAAAGTCAGTGCAGACCGGATTATAGTTTCGATGGATACAAAGATAAATGGTGTTGGCAATGCTGTACAGCTTGAAAAGATGTTTGGTGCGGATTACATATATTTTAAGCTTTTCAATGAAAACGGACGGCTGTATGGAGATAAGGTCAGCTATGCTATAGACGAATGGAAAAGACTTGATTTTGATCTTGACTATTGTGCAAAATCATATAAAATGTATTATGATGGAGAGCTTGCATTCTCGGGAGATTGGGCCGATGCTACAAAAATTCAGGCAATAAAGTTTGAATTTCAGCAGCTTAGCGATAATCAGCTTAAATTTGCGGTCGATAATATAAAAATATACGAGCCGGTTGAAATGAATATCAGCGTGCCGCAGAACAATGATGTCGTGGAATATTATGTTAATACTAAAAGCTTTGTCGAAGAGGCTTCGGCTGTTGTGCCCTACGGATTTTCAAAACTTGAATTTTCACTCAATGGTAAAGTATTTAAAACGATGACTGAATTTAATGAATCGAATATCTATAATGCAAATTTATCCGAGGCAGACAATGTGATTATCGGTGCTAAAAACACTTTGTCTGTTACAGCAGAGTATGACGGTGTTGAACAGACGCGCACGAGTTCGTTTTATGTGCAGCCTATTGTTGAAACTAAAGATGTTATAACCGAGGCTGATTTTAAAGATATTAGCAAACCATTTGACACGAGCTTAGGATCGGCTGAGTTTACAGATAGATATTTCTTGCAGAAATACTATTCAAACTCAGCAATGTATAACGTAATGGTAGGTACCGGAGAGAATCAGTCACTGGCAGTGCTTGACATTGTTGAGGGAGCAGACGGCGGCGAGGATAAGGCAATTCGCATAACCACCAACGGAAAGTCTGATGATTATCCTTATATATATCATGCACTTTCAAAATCTGTAGAATCTGCAGAACGTGTGGTTTTTGAAATGGACACAAAAATAAACAGCACTACAGATCAGATAACCTTCAGCGATTTAATTTTTAACTATGAACTTCCACTTTTTCAACAAGACGGAAAAATCTTTGGGGGCAATGTTTCATATGTGCCGAATGAGTGGAAAAAATTAAAGATTGATTTGAATTATAAGAAGGGTAAATTTTGCATTTATTATGACGGACAGCTGGCGTTTGAAAGGGATGCAAGCGATATAAATCAACAACCGCAGGTAATAAAGATGTTCCTTAAGCAAATCGGAGATTCAACCCTGAGTTTTTCAATGGACAATTTTAAAATATATAAGCTTACACAAACTCGGCTGCCTTATATAGAAAAGATCAGCAGCAGGCTTGAAAACGGGAGACTGATAAGCGATACGGTAGTGATTCCGGCAAAGGAAATTGTTCTGACTATGAGTGATGAGTTGGCAGACACAACCTCAGAAACCATAGATATTACATATACAAATGCTAGCGGCACTTTGGATAGCGCGGTAAACGGTGATATTACGATAAACGGAAAAGCAGTTACAATTCCGGTTGAACAGCTACAAGAAGGAACGGAGTATAATGTAGTTATCGGCGGCACAGATATTTCATTGTCGTTTGTGCCTCATAAGCCGCAAAATAAAATTGAAACAGCAGGAAACACGGTAAGTTATTCAATATTTAGCTATACAGAGAAAACCGCAGTGCAGATAATTGCCGGTTACGGAGATAACGGGATGCTTTTAAACGTTGATATTAAGCCAATTTCGCTTGTCCCCGGTCAATATGAGGACAAAATGACAATTGAGGGCAGCTATGCCAAGGTAAAGGGAATGGTCTGGAGCAGTATTCAAGAACTTGTACCGCTCATACCGGTATCAAAATAAGAAATTTAAAGTTATGTCACAGGCGCATTAAGCTTGTGACATAACTTTCGGAAAAATAATCGTTGAGGGAACATAAAAAATGATAACATCCTCAGACGGTTATTCGATTGATAGAGTTGCAAAACTGACATACCGGATTGCACATGACTCAAACCTGACCGATGTTGCAACTCAAAGAATGATAAGGAGTTATTTACATGAAGCGAAAGTTAATTGCTTGTTATACTTTGTTTTTTGCCCTATTTCAAATGTTTGGTGTATTTTCTACGGATGCATTGGCAGAAACGACCGTGGATAGCACAGTTATGTATGCTTTTGATCCATTTGAAAATGGATGCAATTTGTATATAGTTGAAAGAGGAGCACAAATAGAAAGAGCACAATACGGTGGGAGCATGGCTTTGCATTTTTGTGCTCCGGAAAAGGCGAACAGTTCCGCTTATGCCGATTTGGGCATTTCAATGCTTGCCGAGGTTAATGCATATGTTGTTGATGTTATGCTTACTCCTGTGTCACTGGATGGTGGTGCATATATCGGTCTGTTTGACGGAAAGGATCAATCGGGCAACTGGAGAAAGGGAGCTGTTGTTTGCAGCAACGGCAGCATAGTAATGAACGGAGCAGAGCTTTATCATTGCAGTGCGGGAGAAACTATTCGTTACTGCGCGGCGTACAATGTAAATGCCGGAACCTGCGATGTTTACATCAACGGAACAGTCGTAAAGCGAGGGATAGAAGTCGGAAATCTCAAAGTGAACACTCTTCGCATTGATATAGCCAATGAAAACGGTATTTCGGATAACGGCAGAGCTGATTTTTTCATTGATGATTTGAAAGTGTACAGCGGCAATGCGCCTGCAGACCATATTAATGCGGTTGAATCAGACTGCAGCACCTTCACCGAAAATGAACATGTGGTTCGCAGCATACTGGAAGACTGTGCGGTGTTTTCTGTTTCCGGAAAATACTATTATAAAAACGGTAGCAGAAATGAATATGCATATGAGAATCTGATCCCTTATGCGGAAGCGGAAAAGGTTTTTGTGTCGGGAGATTTTGTCAGAACATTTATAAACGCAGATAAAGATGACAGCTTCCTTTCCGGGCTCAACGGGTCTAAAGAGGTTAACGGTTTGATATATATCACCGCACAGTCCGCGGCGGAGCTTGCCGGGATGGAATATATGTATGACAAACGAGGCTTTTTTATTTTTTCGCAGACGGAATTTCTCTATAAAGATTCTGCAGATTTTACCGAGGTGTTTGAACCGGTAGATTTGATTTACCGATATATTTGTTTTGAAAATCCCAAATCAGATGATATTAAGCGGGATTTTTTCAAAAAAACACAGCTTGATCAGCATCCGCGCCTTATCTACAATCAGCAAGATATTGATTACATCCTTTCCCAGACTGACAGAAAATGGGTGGTTTCGGTGAATAATGCACTCAGTTTTGCTGATAATTGTCTTGCGTGTGATAAAGAATTTTCCGGCGATTGTTCCGATGCCAATAAGCAGGCTCAGGCAGTAAAATTTCAAACTGTCATTGAAAGACTGGCTATAGGCTACATGCTTACGGGCGATACGAAATATGCTCAAAAAGCCACGGACTATATGCAGACCATGTGCGAGTGGCAGACGCTCGGCCTTGCAACCGCCAACCTTACAACGGGGCACTGGGCAATGGGTATGGCAATTGGCTATGACACATTTTATGATTGGTTGAACAAAAACGAAGAAAACCAAAAGATTGCCTGTCAAATAAAAGACGCGGTGGCTCGCTTAGCTTTTTATGACACAGAAAAGGCATATCGCGGCGGCGGTGGAGCGATTTGGATTAACCTTTCCGACAATTTTCAAGGGGTTATCGGCGGCGGAATGACAGCGCTTGCTTTAGCTTTTCTTGATGATAAAGAGTTAGGCAATCAAGCTACGTGGATTCTTAAAAACTTGATAGGCTCTCTTGAGGTTGCGGTGTCTCTGTTTTATCCCGATGGAGGATACTTTGAAGGCATGGGGTACTCCGAATACATGCTTGGCAACCTGACCTGCGCATTAGAAGCTCTTTTTAAATGCTGCGGCACCGACTACGGATTGACCGGGGCACGCGGATTTTCTGATGCAATAGATTTCTTTGTATATATGCAGACCAAAGACAATATGTTCAATTTTCATGATTGCGGCGTAGGATACACCACTACTACGGTTCCTTATTGGTTCGGTTGGCGATGTGCTAAGACAGAAGCCATGGAAATGATGCTGTATCAAAACGAATTGCGCGGCTCGCAGACCAATCTGTCAGGTATGTTCTTTGTATCTAAAGCACGTGAATTGCATGGTGTGTCGGATATCACCGATTTGGAAACAGACAGATATTTTTATCAAACGGAGACCGGTTCTTTCAGAGATTCCTTTGATACCGCAGAACCGACATTTGTTGGTTTTCACGGAGGGCGAACCAATATTACTCACGATATGCTTGATCTTGGTGAATTTGTATTTGAGGCTCAGGGGGTTATGTGGGCGGTTGATTTGGGGGGAGACAGCTATGATCTGGAGGGCTATTTTTCTCAGAATGGATACCGATATTATCGCAAAAGACCGGAAGGGAAGAACTGTCTGGTTATAAATCCTTCCGAAAACAGCTACGGTCAGTGTCTTGATGTAGAATCGGAACTTATTTTGTATCAGACAACAAATCGCGGAGCTATGGCGGCATATGATTTAACCGAGGCATATGGCGAACAGGTTAAGAGCTACAAAAGAGGCTATTATTTCGGAGATGAAAGAAAAACACTGCTGATTCAGGACGAAATCAGTTTAAAATCAGATTCTGAAATATATTGGTTTATGCATACTCAGGCGGACATTGAGATATCGCCTGACGGAAAGAGTGCGGTGTTAAGTCAAGATGGCAAAACACTTCGAGCGGAGGTTTGTTGTAATCAGGATTATACATTGTCTTATATGGATGCAGTTCCTTTAGAGGGAAAATCTCCGGTTATAGAAGGACAAAATCAAAACAGCGGATACCGCAAACTGGTTGTTTGCTGTCCTCAAGCGAAAGGCGAGATTACCATTCGGGTCAAGCTTGTTGTGCAAAGTAACTTTTTTGATGCTGCACCAATAAGCTCCGATTCCATTGCTGACTGGACTTTACCCACCGGTGAAAAAGAGATAAAGCTTGCAATTTCCGATGCGTCTGCAACCTATGCTAATACTCTTACTGCACATATACAGTTCCCGTACGGAACGGATAGTGCCGATTTGTACCTTGATGATGAATATCAATGTCCGTTGTCCGTTATCTGCGGCAGAGAATATTTTATGCCGGAAGTAGATATATCAAGTCTTAACAGTGGTACTCACAAAGCGACAATACGTTCCGTTGGTTCTGACGGTTCGGTTCACACTGCCGATACTTTTTTTCCTTTTGAAAAATATGAGCAGCATATTATGTATCAAAATAGTCTTGATAATTATTCGGGAGAAGTCTTGAGTTGTGGCAATGGCTGGAATTTAATGACTACTGGAGCGGCATACAAAACAAGCGATTTGGCCAACAATTGTTTCAGGGCTGTTTCGGACGGCAGTTCTGCTTTGGCACTAACTTATATTATTGATTCGGATTACGCTGTGGTGAATGATGGTGTTTTTGTAATGGAATGTGATGTTTCATTTTCGTCTTTGTCAGGACATTTTGAATTTGAATGTAGAAATTTATCTGATAGCGGTTGGTACATGCATAATGTCAAGCTTTTCAACGAGGGAAGAATGTCAGATGGAAATAAGTACAGTGAAAATAATTGGTACAAGCTTAAGCTTATAGTAGATACTGCATCTCAGCGTTGTCAAGTGTTTGTTAACGGAGCTGCGCTTACGGATAACCTATATATGAGTTCCGCCAATGCTATGGCTATATGTAAGATGCAGTATGTAACGGACGAGACCGGAGCGGCAATCCTTTACAGAAATTTAAAAATCAACAAATACAGTGCAGATAATTTTGCACAGTATTCCATTTGTTGCGAAAACAATGAGATTTGTGCTTTTGGTACGGTAAACGATATCACACAGCATGCTGACGGAGTGATTGTATTGGCTGCTTATTCGGGTGATAAACTTGTTAATATTGGTATTATGCCATTTGCCGATTGTGCACAAGATAATTCATTTAACATAAAGCTTCAGGTTTTGGGTGATGAAACTCATATAAAGCTTTTCTTTTGGGATTTATGTAAAAATATAAAACCGCTTTCGGGAAATAAATACAGTATAGTAAAATAATAGAAAATAAACTATAAGCAGCACCCATGACACCGCTTTCGAGTGTGCGCGAATTTTATGATACATTAAAGTGAAAATTTGGTGATTGAAAGATTTTTAAAAGGATGTGAAATTAGTGGATATTATTGAACATATGTCAGCTAAGGAGCATATTTCGCGAAACATTATGATGCATATAGGCAAATACACAGAGGAAACCGTGCCTTATTATCATTCTCATGAGTTTCTGGAAATACAGTATGTTATAAGCGGAAGTGGTAAGCAGATAATAGACGGCATCGAATTTGATGTATCAAAGGGAAATGTTTCGTTTACAAATTTTGTTACCAGGCATAGCTTTGTATCTGCCGGCAAAGAAGATCCCATTGTGGTTTTTAACTGCATCTTTTTTCCTGAATATTTTGAGAATCTCGATTTTGATTCGGGCAGTGCCTCAGCCAAAAAGCTTATATACGACAGCAAGCTTTTTATGATGCCGTATTTTTCGTTGCGTGATGAGGATAACGCACTGTACTCTATCCTTGATATGATGCACAATGAGTATGTAAGAGAGGATTCTGCCTACGAAAATGTGATTCGCGGATATTTTATTGCTCTTATCAATGTTATAGGACGTCTTTATAAAAAGCAGACCGGTGATATGCCGTTTATTGTGGCTGATGCAGATATAAACAAAGCTATAATGTATATCGAGAAGCACTATAAAGAGAAAATACGCCTTGAAACTCTTGCAAAAATTGCTCTTCTTTCGCCCAATTATTTTTGTGCCAAATTTAAAGAAGCTACCAATACAACGGTAATAAACTATATCAACAAAAAAAGAATGAGAGAAATATGCCGTCTTTTGAGAGATACCAATGAGAGCTTTTCTGATATATCAATGTCTGTGGGATACACAAATATAAATTATATACGAAACCTTTTTAAAAAGGAGTTTGGCGAATCTCCGGCAGAATACCGAAAAAGAACAAAGGGATAGAAAAACAACTTTTTTGTGAAAAGATAAATCAGCAAGAAACGGCGATTTTAAAGTATTAAAAAAGTCTGTAGCAAAGATTCCTCCTGTGATAGAAAAAATATCACGGGAGGAATTTTTATGTCAACCAAAAAAAGGGTGCCGCCTTGCTTTTTGCACGAAAAAATACTCCTTTTTGGTATTTTCTTGACTTAATTAAATAAATATGATAAAATCAAGTATAAAAAGTTTTTCTGTAGGGAGGTGCAGGGGTAATCCCCATATATATGGAAAGCAAAATATTGGTTGTTGATGATGAAAAACCTATAGTTGAAATTCTTAGAATAAATCTTGAAAAAAACGGATATAAGGTAATTACGGCTTTTGACGGCGAGGCTGCTGCGTCAATGGCTCTCAGTGAAGAACCCGATTTAATATTACTCGATGTAATGCTTCCCGGTATGGACGGTTTTACCGTGTGCAAAAAGGTGCGCGAAAAATCCTCGGTGCCGATTATTATGCTCACAGCCAGAGAAGAAGAGGTTGACAAGGTTCTCGGGTTAGAGCTCGGAGCAGACGACTATATGACAAAGCCCTTTAGCCTCAGAGAGCTTATGGCTCGTGTAAAGGCCAATCTGCGCCGAACACAGATTGCTCACAAGCCCGAAGACGGAGACGAGATTCTGACCTTTGGTGATTTGGCTATTGATATGGAAAAATACGAAGTAAAAAAGAGGGGAAACGTGGTTTCGCTCACTTTCCGAGAATTTGAGCTTCTTAAATTTCTTGCTACCAAAAAAGGCAAAATCTTTACTCGTGAGCAGCTTCTTAATAAGGTGTGGGACTATGAGTTTTACGGTGATGTCCGAACTGTAGACGTTACCATAAGACGTCTGCGTGAAAAGATTGAGGATAACCCAAGCCTTCCGGCATATATTATTACCAAGCGTGGTGTCGGATATTATTTCGGAGCATAATTTATGTTTAAAAGTATCAGCTTAAAGATTGGTGCGATGTTTGTTTTGCTGACTATATCGGTTATAATACTGATAGGCACTTTTATGACAGATACAACCGATCAATATTATCACAATGAATTTAAAAAAATAAATTCAAATGTATTCAGCGAAGAATACATAAACACTCTTTGCTCGAATATAGGTCTTGAAAACGATGCTCAAAGAATTTATGACAGTGTGAGTGCGTATTCCGGCCAGTTGGGTATAGATTCATTCAGAAACTGTTTTATTTTAAACGGTAAGACCGGTGAAACAGTTGCAAATCTTACCTCCAACGCAGAGCTTGCCGAAAGCCTTGAGCTTTCTCCGAATATAATTGCTGCCATGGACGGCAGGGTCGGAAGCGAAATACAGCCCGAAAATAATTACATGGATTATGCGGTGCCTCTGTCTGTGGGCGACAGTGTGGAGTACATTGTTTATATCAAAGATTCCAAAGAAGAAAGCAATACAATTTTGCGTAATATTTTTACCATAATCATTCAGGCGCTGCTTCTTGGAATTGTGATTTCGGTAATTTTTGCTGTTCTGCTGTCCATAACCATAATTTCGCCCATAAAATCACTTACACGAAAATCGCAAAAGATTGCCTCAGGTGATTTTGAATATACGATTGACGTTAAGTCACCCGATGAAATAGGTCAGCTTACCGAAGCCTTCAACTCAATGGCATCAGAGCTTAAAACAACCATGGGAGCCATCCAAAGCGAAAAAGAAAAGGTTGAGACCATTGTTCAAAATATGACCGACGGTGTATTGGCTTTTGGGGTAAACGGTGAGATTATTCACATAAATCCCGCAGCCAAAGCTCTGCTCAATCTCACAGATGAAGATATGCTCGATTTTGATAAGCTGTTTAGTTCATGCAACGTAAATATCGGTCAGATAATGTATTTTAAACATTTTGGTACAATTGAGCGAATTATCAACCGCAACGGCAAAGAAATAAGTGTGTATTTTGCTCCGTTCAAAACCGACGACAAATCCGGCGGTGTTATAGTGGTTCTGCGAGATATTACGGAGCGCGAAAAGTTGGATAAGTCAAGAAGAGAATTTGTTGCAAATGTTTCACATGAGCTGAGAACACCTCTCACAACGGTCAAAAGCTATACCGAAACCCTGCAGGATTTGGTTTCGGACGGCAATATCGAACCCGATGTATTTACATCATTTTTAAGCGTTATAAACAGCGAAACCGACAGAATGACCCGGCTTGTAAAGGATTTGCTCCTTTTGTCAAGCCTTGACAACGGTATGAAAGACATGCCCATGGGAGATTATGATATAAATTTGCTTGTTTCGGGTATAGTAAATCGAATGCAGTTTACAGCCAATGACAATAATCAGTCGCTTTTATATGAGCCTGTTAACGAGCTGCCGCATATTCATTGCAATCCCGACCGTATCGAGCAGGTGGTTACAAATATTATTTCAAATGCAATAAAATATACCCCGGCAGGCGGCAGAGTAACAGTGTCGGCAATGCATATGTATGACTATGTTACCATCAAAGTAAAAGATAACGGAATAGGAATTCCCCAAAAGGATCTGGAGCATATTTTCGAAAGGTTTTATCGTGTAGACAAAGCCAGATCAAGGCAAATGGGCGGCACCGGTCTCGGGCTTGCTATTGCCAAAGAGATTGTCGAGGCTCACGAGGGGACAATTTCTATTAAAAGCCGTGTAAATGTCGGCACAGAGGTAATGATAAAATTGCCGGTAAATCCCGCCAAAAATCGCGTATGATATGTTATATTAATTTAAAGTTATTGTAATATTTCTGTAATGTTTATATAGTATAATATAATCAGAGATTATGTATGGAGGTGTGTACATTGCTAAAAAAATTCAGAATCTTCACAGCAGCAGTATTGATTTTGGCATTATCTGTTGTGCCAACGCTGGTGGGGTTTGCTTCGGCAAATTCGCTGCCTTCATATTATTCCGGTACGGTAGATTATCTTATTGATATTCGCAATCCCGAAACAATAGTTTCTACCACAACTAACAGAAATTGTGTTATTTCTGCAGTTGCGGTTAAAGGAACAAAGGTTACTCTTTATGCGTATAATTCCGCTACCGGTGCGTATGAAATTCTCAGAAATGCATATGGTGAAAAGCTCGAGACCTATGTCGGAAGCAGTGGACTTTATGTTCAGCAGATCACTTTAAAAGACGGTCTCAACAGCATAATGGTTGTAGCTAATTCATCAAGTGTTACATACGAAGTGGTTAAGCTCGAAATATCACTGCTTAATCAGGGCTATATGAACAATGTCAATGCTAAGTTCAGATCAAACGGAATCGGTGTTAAAGACGTCTTTCGTTAAGGTGGACTGCGCGGATGAAAATTGAACGATTAAAATCAATACTGCTGGTTCTTTTGGTAATCAGCAGTATTGTGCTGACAATTAACAAATGGTTCAATGAAAAATTATGGCCGGAGGGCTATAATTTTTTTTCTAATGTAAAAAATCATATTTTCAGTGATACAAAAGAAAAATCTGATTTTGACTATGAAATAACAGAAGATATTCTGAATCCGTCAAAAATTATTTTAAATAATTCGGGGAGCCATGTTTTGCACTCCCGCAATTCCGACAAATACAGTTCTTTGATGGAAGAAATAAAGACTTTGCTGGCAAATGTCGCCAAGTCCGACGGATTTGACGCAGTAGACGAATCGGAGTGGAATAATATTCTTAAGAGTAAGTCGTGCTATTTTGCTTATCCGGTAAGCTTTGACGCAGATTTTTTCTTTTCCAATTTTACAGATGAATATAAGCTTCAAATTAATGCCGTAAAAGAGTTTGTGGTGTGCGGTGACCTCAGAATCCCCTCTGTTATGTATATTTATATTAAGGATGCTGTGGACGGTGTAATATATAAAAAGAGAGTTAACTTTGAAAGTCAGTATATCCTTGAAGAAATAGACGCCAGTTACACCAATTCCGATGAAATAACCTATTTTTCGTTTGAACTGAATTTTGATACCGAAGATGAGCAAGCCGTAGAAAATGCAATAGTTATAGACCCCGACGTGCTTATAAACATATCCGAAAAAAAGGTTCCTGTAATATCCGAAGCTAATTTGTTTGATAACATAGCAAAAAACAGCGATTTGTATAACAGCGTGCTTAGCTTGTTCGGTTACAATACGTCAACAATAAGAAAATATATCGAAAAAGATAATTCCATTGTTTTTGTTGAAAATTACGGCACAATCAAGTTTCATTCAAGCGGAGTGCTCGATTACAAATCTATCGATTCAACCAAAGGGGTTTCCCTTTCTCAGGGCTCTGTTTTTGACTGCGTAAACTCTTGCATTGCAATGGTCGAGTCTGTAACCTCGCTTATGGATTTCGGAGCCGATATGCATTGCAAAATTTCATGCGATATCAAGGATTTTTCGTCAAACTCATTCAAGCTTGTGTTTGACTATTATATAGACGACAATATGATCATTGTACCTTATGAGCAATACAATGCCAATCATGCGGTTGAGGTTGAGGTTTCATCGGGCAAAATAGTCAGCTATCGCCAGATTTGCAAAAGCTATGAGATTGTTGCCAATGAATATATAACCTGCTCATCTGCGATAGATGCAATCGACAAGGTTCAGGCTATGGGCAATGACTCGTTTGTCAGGGTGTCCGATATCTTTACGGCATATACATTTGACACCGCATCAAAAAAGTGGGTACCCTCATGGCATATTGAGGATTCCAACGGAGAAATTTCTACCGTTGTTACAAAGCGGGAGGAATAAAATTATGAGTTGGAATAAGATAAAAACATTTTTGATAATACTTTTTGTGCTGATTAACCTGTATCTGATTTTCTCTGCCGGCGGCATTGAACTGTTTTTTTCGGGATCAACCGGCAAGCTTGACGAAGATACAGTAAACAGCACAATTTCTGTAATCAAAAAAAATTATGATATCAAAGTCGATTACAATTTGATTCCCAAAAAGCTGAGATGTCTTAACAATATTGATGTAACCAATTTGATATATACCGATAATTTTGAAAAAATAGGCTATGATATTTCTGTCCAAGATTCTGAGTTTGACTTTTCTATAAACACAGATGCATATTCCTACAACGAAGAAAATGCAAAAAAAGAGCTTGTTGACATACTTTCAAGGCTCGGAATAGAAAGCAGCAGCTATAATTTGGCTTTTTCAAAAAATGACAGCGGTTTGATATGCCGCATATATGGCAAAATAGATAATTATCCGATTTTCAATAATTATATTGAAGCAAGCTTTACCTCTCGCAGCATAACTTTATATGGCATATGGTACAAAACAGAGAGCAAAAAAACAGAATTTGCAAATTCGGGTATAAAGATGAAGTCGGTGGTCAACTCATTGATTGATGCTTCCCGCAGAGCATCGCTTGTTAAAGAGAATAAAGCAAAGATCATAAGCAATATCGATTATGGATATTTTGTCAGCTACTACGATGAAAATGCAGTCAGCAAGTCTGCATCGGCAATACCGTGTTATATGATAGAAACCGACAACGGTTTAAAATATTATTATGATGTTTTAAATGGAAATTTATTAAAACAGGAGGACTAATTTTATGGCAAAGCAGAGATTCCCTATGGGGGCGATGGGCGGTAACGCTAACAACATGATTAGACAAGCCCAGAAAATGCAGCAGGAGATGTTAAAAGCTCAGGAGGAAATTGAACAGTGCGAATTTGAAGCAACGGCAGGCGGCGGTGCTGTAACGGCAAAAATGAACGGCAAGAAAGAGCTGACAGATATCTCAATCAAACCCGAGGCGTGTGACCCCGACGACATCGAGATGCTTCAAGACCTTATTTTAACAGTTGTCAACGATGTTATCAAAAAGGTTGACGAAGCCAACAGTGCCAAAATGAGCAAGCTTACCGGTGGGCTTAACATCCCCGGATTGTTTTAACCCCGGTGAGACATAACATTTATAACTAAATTAAGATGTCACCCGCCTCTATAGGCGGCGGGTGACATTTAATT
>JAEDEG010000024.1 GCA_016293435.1 Clostridia bacterium | reverse complement strand
TTCAATCTCCCACTGAAAACGTTGAATGACGCGGCTTTGCCGCTTATTGAATTTTCAATACAACAAATGACGAGACTGTTTCTTCAAGCATTTTATCATTTTCCCATTTGAAGAGACAGCCTCTTTTAATTTACAATTTGTTAATTTATTATTAATTCTATTTTCATATTTCCGTTTTATAATGATAATGTATTAATAAAAGTATATATATTTTCTTTTTGGAAGGATGTAATTAATGAAACCCCCGGCAAAAATACTCTCAAAGCTAAAACCCAAAAGATGGATGGTTATCCTTTTGATAATTATTGCAGTTGTTGCCGCCGCGATATTCGGTGTTACACGATTTATGAAAAACAAAGCCGCCGATACCATGCAGCAGGCAATTTCGGAAGTCAAGGTTTCCAGACAAACCATAACCTCGTCGATAACGGGTTCTGCGGTTATAATGCCAAAAGACCAGTATTCTATCACATCACTGGTAAGCGGAGATGTGCTTTCGGCAAGCTTTGAGCAGGGAGATATAGTAAGCGAAGGCGATGTTCTTTATCGGATAGATTCCTCTGATGCAGAAAACAGCATCAAAAGTGCCGACATTTCTGTGCAGCGCTCCGCCAACAGCTACAACGAAGCCCTTGATGCACAAAATGACCTGGTTATAAGGTCCGATGTGTCGGGCGTAATAAAAAAGCTGTACATAAAAAAGGGGGACACTGTAAATGCCGGAGCACAGATAGCAGATATCTACGACGATTCGGTGCTTTTGCTTACAATTCCATTTAACGAAAGCGACATCGCAGGTATATTTGTCGGTTCTTTGGCCACCGTGTCTGTTTCGGGCACCTCCGACACACTGCCCGGCACGGTTAAAGAGGTAAAACCCTCAAGCTATGCCAAAGACGGAAATATGCTTGTGCGTGATGTTGTCATCAGTGTATCCAATCCCGGCACTCTCATGATAACCGACACAGCAGTGGCAACCGTGGGTGATATTGCCTGCAACGATGCCGGCACCTTTGAATACCTTACCGAAAAAACAATCACCTCCAAGGCCTCCGGCGATGTGTCGGTGCTGAACGTGTCTGAAAGCAGCAAGGTTCAAAACGGTACGGTTATTGCCCGCCTCACCAGCGAAACCGTAACTAAAAATATAAAGTCCAATTCCCTCTCACTCCAGGAGGCAAATCTTTCAAAAGACAATGCACAAAAGAAGCTCGACGACTATACCATAACAGCACCAATCTCCGGCACGGTTATAGAAAAGAACATAAAAGCGGGCGACAAGCTCGACAACACCAATGCCTCAACCGTAATGGCAGTGATTTATGATATGTCCTCGCTGGAATTTGACCTTTCGGTGGACGAGCTTGATATAAAAAATGTAGAAATTGGTCAGTCTGTCACAATTACCTCCGACGCTCTGGAGGGCAAGGTTTATCACGGCGAGGTTACCAATGTAAGCATAAACGGCACAACCGAGGGCGGTGTTACAACCTATCCCGTAAAGGTAGAGGTTCTTGATTTTGACGATGAGCTTTTGCCCGGCATGAATGTTGATGCCGAAATTGTAACCTCAGAGGCAGAAAACGTGCTCAGCGTCCCTATTTCTGCAGTTAACCGAGGCAATAACGTGTATGTTAAAGGCGAAAAAACCGATAAAGATGACCGTGCACCCGAGGGTTACAAATCCGTAAAAGTAGAAACCGGTATTTTTAACGATTCACTTATAGAGATTGTTTCCGGACTGTCTGAGGGTGATATTGTTTGGGTACCTCAGGAATCCTCATCCTCTGCCATGACAGGCTTCCCCGGCATGGGCGGTATGCCGGGCATGAGCGGCATGGGCGGTATGAGCGGCATGGGCGGCATGGGCGACATGGGCGGTGGTATGCCATCCGGCGGCATGGGTGGAGGCAGGCCATCCGGCGGCATGAGCAAATAGGCTGAAAGGAGACCGCACCATGAACAATCCTTTGGTAGAATTTCAGGATATTTACAAAATATATGTGATGGGAGATCAGGAGGTACGTGCTATCGACGGAGTTTCATTTTCGGTATATAAGGGTGAATTTTTGGCAATTATCGGCCAATCGGGAAGCGGCAAATCCACCTGCATGAACATCATTGGCTGTCTTGACGTGCCCACAAGCGGGAAATATTTCTTAAACGGCACCGATGTGGGCAAGCTCAGTGACAACAAGCTTGCCGAAATACGCAACGAAATGCTCGGCTTTATTTTTCAGCAGTACAATCTTCTCCCCAAGCTGAATGTTCTCGAAAATGTTAAGCTTCCGCTGATGTATAAGGGGCTCAAAGAAAGCGAACAGACCAAACGTGCCATGGCCGCTCTCGAAAGAGTGGGTCTTTCGGACAAATATCACCACAAACCCTCACAGCTCTCGGGCGGTCAGCAGCAGCGTGTGTCTATAGCAAGAGCTCTGGCGGGGTCTCCGTCGGTAATTTTGGCAGACGAGCCCACCGGTGCACTGGATTCCAAAACCGGCAAAGAGGTTATGAATTTCCTTGCCGAGCTCAACAGCCAGGGCAATACCATAATCCTCATTACTCACGACAACTCAATCGCCGCAACGGCAAAGCGCATTATGCGAATAAACGACGGCAAAATAATATATGACGGTCCGGCATCGGGTGACGAAATCATACGCTCTACCGTGCTTAATAAGGGCAAGGAGGCAGACAAATAATTATGAAGCTTTCCAAAACATTACGTCTGGCACTGTCCAGCATAGTTTCCAACAAAATGCGTTCATTCCTCACGATGCTCGGTATAATCATTGGTGTTGCCGCCGTTATTATTCTGGTCAGCATAATGGACGGTGTGACCGGTCAGGTTACCGACACCTTTGAAAGCATTGGCATCAACAATATAACGGTTAATATCACCTCAAGAGGAAGCACAAGGCAAGTTGCCCCCGAGGATCTCTATGAGCTTGCCGAAGAGCACAGCGACATAATATCAGACATATCTCCCACCGTTACGACAAACGCCGTAATAAAGGCTCCGTCAAACACAGAAAATGTAAGAGCCTCTGTAACCGGAGTTGACGAAACCTACGACAAAATAAAAAATCTTACGGTAGAACAAGGGCGTTTTTTGCAGTATATAGATGTTGCCAAGGAGCAAAAGGTATGCGTTATCGGTACATATTATGAACAAGAATATTACGAACGCGGTAAAGCTATCGGTGAAATAATCCGTATCAACGGTGAGCCATACACTATTATCGGTGTGTTTGAAGAACAGGCGGATTCGTCGGAGGGTTCTTCAGACCAATGCCTGTATATTCCCTACACCAAAGCATCAAAGCTTTCGTGGAACTCTACAATAGGCACATATACCATTGTAGCATCGGATTCATCCGTAATTGACCGCGTAACCTCAATTATTAAGCAAAAAATATCCGAAATTATGGGAAGCAGTGATTTTGTAAGTGTTATAGCCACCAAAGAAATACTCGATGAGATGACCTCCATAACCAACACGATGAAAATTGCTCTTATATGCATTGCGGGCATTTCACTCCTTGTAGGCGGTATAGGCATTATGAATATCATGCTGGTTTCGGTTACGGAGCGTACAAGAGAAATCGGCATACGAAAATCGCTCGGAGCAAAGAAAAAACACATTATGCAGCAGTTTGTCTTTGAAGCGGGCACAGTGAGCGGTATGGGAGGCATACTCGGAATACTTCTGGGTATTTTTGTTTCGGGTCTTGCCGGGAAGCTGCTCGGAATAAATGTCACCGCCTCGCCCACGGCAATAGTTGTGGCTTTCAGCGTTTCGGTGGCAATCGGCATAATATTCGGATTTCTGCCTGCCAAAAACGCGGCAAATCTCAATCCGATTGATGCCCTGAGGTTTGAATAAATTTGAAAGGATGAAAAAGTTTTGAAAAAAATACTTTCTGTGCTCCTCACAGCACTTATTTGTACAACAAGCTTTTCTGTATCGGCCTCACCCGTATTTTCGGAAAATGTGGCTTCGCTTTTGGCAGAGCTCAAAATAATGCAGGGTGATCCCGACGGCAATCTGCGACTTTATGATCTTGTGTCCCGTGCGGAGTGTACCAAAATAGCTGTTGCCTCGTCAACCTACCGCGACACCGTTGCATCAGGCAGCAAAACCTCTCCGTTCAAAGACTTGCCCTCCTCTCACTGGGCGGCACCATATGTTACCGTGGCAGTAAGAAACGGACTTTGCAAGGGTTATCTTGATGCCACCTTCAGACCAACAAACACAGTAACCTACGAAGAAGCTCTCACAATGTTTTTGAGGGTGCTGGGATATTCGGAACAGGATTTTGGTACATCATGGCCCGATGGTCAAATTGGCATAGCCCAAAATATCGGTCTTTGTGACGGTCTTGCAAAGAGCAAAGGCGAAGCTCTCAGCCGCCGCGATATGATGATTATTGTATACAATATGCTAAATACCCCCGCCAAGGGAGCATCTGTGGACTACCTCTCCGAGTTTGACCGTTCAATCACAGATGACGTGGTTTTGATAGCATCGGGCATTGAAGACTCGGCAGTAGGAGCGGGAAAGGTTGTGACCTCTGCCGGCACCTACAAGGTTACAGAAAGCTTTGACTATTCCAACATTGGCAAGCGCGGCAGTATTTCAATTCGCAACAACGACACCATAGTATCATTTATTCCCAATGAACAGTATGTGGACGAATACACCGTTACCGACACCGTAGGCAACGATATATTCTACGGAAACAGCATTCTTGATGTATCTGACGACACTCTTGTATATTACAAATCCAAATCATATACCTACGGTGCCATGGCTTCGCAGGTGGATTCGGGCGATGTGTGCATGGTGTTCAAGGATGCCTACGGAAGTGTTGACTATATTGTATTTTCGAGCAAGGGAAGCAGCGCCTCCCTAAGTGACAAAACAACCGAAAAGCATGTGGTTTACTCCATACTCGGCGACGGAGTAATCACCTACAAAAGCGGAAGCTTTGATCAGATCAAATTTACAGCCGGCACACTGTTTTATGAGGATGACGAACCCACCTCCTACAGTGCAATTGCACAAAAAATTGAGATGGGTGATGTGCTTAATATAAAATACAAGGACAGCGGTGCCATTGATTATGTGGTATATACAGAAGGCGGCACCACGGGACCTGTAACCGTAAGCGGATCGGACTGGTACAAAGAGTTTGGAGCAGCTGCCATGTCTGCAGCAGTTATGCGTGACGGCACCAAAGCAGAGCCCTCAGAAGTACAGATTAATGACATAGCCTACTATTTAAAAGACCTGAATATGTTTGTGGTATATTCCAAAAAGGTTACCGGCGTATACGAATCGGCATCACCCAACAAGGATATTCCCTCATCGGTTACTGTGTCGGGCGTTTCTTATACAATCGAAAGTGTTGAGGCATTCAAAAAGCTCTCCTCTACCGGAGATTTTGCATATGGCGACACTGTAACCCTGCTCCTTGGCAAAAACGGCGAAATTGCCGATGTGGCAAGTCAGGCTCAGACAAGTGCCTCCGAGGTGTTCGGATATCTCATTGAAACCGGCAGAAAAAGCACCACAGTTAACGGCACTTCCGTAACAAAGCCATATGCGCGCATTATACTGCCTTCGGGCGAATCCTGCGAATATATTACGTCAAAGGAATATGACAGCATATTAAACAGCATTGTAAAAGCAGACTTTGACAACGGCACGGCAAAGCTAACCGTAATACCGCCTCAATCAGGCATATCGGGCAGGTTTAGCTGGATCTCTGCCTCGGGTGTCATTGGCAACAATGAGCTGGCAAGGGATGTGGAAATCATAGAAGTAAGCACCACCGAAGCTACAGAGGCGGGAATGGCGGCGGTTGTATTTCCGTCACGTCTTAACAAAATGAACCTTTCATACAGCGACATTCTCTATGCCGGCAAAGACAGCAGCGGCAAAATCAACAAGCTTATACTTAAGGACGTAACCGGAGATATGCACTCCTACGGCATTATAACCTCTGCATCCAACCGTTCTTTTGGAATGTCTGTATCGGGCAGCTACAGCTACCTTGTGGGAGGAACAGAAAAAAGCATTTCCACTTCAAACACTATGTACAAAATTTCCAAAGGTCAGGCAGCACAAATAAAAATTGCTTCGAACGGATCTGTTAACGGAATATCCCCGCTCACAAAAACTGCCGACGGCAGCGGTGCCGTAATAAGCGGCAATGTTATCACCATAAACGGTGAAAGCTACACTATGAGCGCAAGTGCGGATATATATGTAAAGGATTCGTCCTACAACTACTCGATGCTCACCGCAGATGAGCTAAACTCCGGCCGCGAAAAATACAATGTGGCTCTCTACAGCGACAAATTAGAGGCTCTTGGCGGCAGGGTAAGAATTGTTGTGGCAACAAAAAAGTAAATATCGGATAATATAGCCAAAAGGCGCCCCCAAAATTCTGTGATGAATTTTGGGGGCATTTTTAAAATTTAATACAATGCCAATCATCTTAAATTATTGTTGAAAAAACCGTCAGTTTGAGGTATAATGATTGTAATTGGATAAGTATACAATAATGAAAGGAAATATACAAATGCTTAAACAACAGATAGAAAATGTGCTGCCATTTGTGGAAAAGCCGGCGCGCTACACCGGTGGAGAGCTCAACAGCATTGTGAAGAATGCCGCCGAGGTAGACATACGCTTTGCCTTTTGCTTTGCCGATGTGTATGAAGTGGGAATGTCGCATTTAGGCATGAAAATACTGTATTCTCTCATGAACGAGAGAGACGACATATGGTGCGAAAGAGTGTTTGCTCCGTGGATTGATATGGAAGAGCAGATGCGTAAGGCAGACATTCCCCTCTACGGTCTTGAATCTATGGATGCCATAAAGGATTTTGACTTTTTGGGATTCACACTTCAATACGAAATGTGCTACACCAATATAATAAATATGCTCGACCTTGCAAAAATTCCCCTTCTTGCCGCCGACCGCGGAGAGGGAGAACCCTTTGTGTGTATGGGAGGCCCTTGTGCCTACAGTGCCGAGGCGCTTGCCGACTTTGCCGATTTCTATATCCTCGGCGAAGGTGAAGAAGTGAACCTCGAGGTTATGGACGCGTACAAGGAGTGGAAAAAAGAAGGCGGATCCCGCTTTGACTTCCTCAAAAAAATTTCCTCCATTGAGGGCATATACGTACCTTCATTTTATGAAATAAGCTACAATGCCGACGGCACTGTTATGGCTATTGATACCAAATATGACTTTGTGCCAAAAAAGGTGAGAAAAAGAATTATCAAAAACCTCGACAAGGTATATTATCCCGACAAATTTGTTGTTCCCTTTATAGAAATTGTGCACGACAGAATCATGCTTGAAATTTTCAGAGGATGCCTCCGAGGATGCCGTTTTTGCCAGGCGGGCATGATATACCGTCCGGTGAGAGAAAAACAGCCATCAACCCTGCTCGACTGTGCCCAAAAGCTGATCGACTCCACCGGATACGAAGAAATAAGCCTTTCGTCACTCTCTACCAGCGATTATTCCTGTCTAAGAGAATTTACCGACGGTCTGCTCGACATGACTGAAAAGGAGAGCATTTCGCTCTCGCTCCCCTCGCTCAGGCTGGATTCCTTTTCCATGGAGCTTATGCAAAAGGTTCAAAAGGTGCGCAAAAGCTCACTGACCTTTGCTCCCGAAGCCGGCACCCAAAAAATGAGAGATGTAATAAACAAAAACATAACCGAGGAAGATCTCCTCACAGCCGCCCATACCGCCTTTGAGGGCGGATACAGCTCAATTAAGCTCTATTTTATGATGGGCTTGCCCTTTGAAACCGTGGAGGATGTGTGCGGAATTGCCGACCTTTCAAAAAAGGTGGTGAGAGAATATCTTTCACTGCCAAAGGAAAAGCGTGCCCCCGGTCTCAGAATCACAACATCGGTTTCTTCCTTTGTGCCAAAGGCTTTTACGCCGTTCCAGTGGGCAAAGCAGGACGACAGAGAAACCCTAAGAGAAAAGCAATACGCCCTAAAGGAAGCCATGAATGACAAGAGAATAAAATACAACTACCACGAAGCTCCCGTCAGTGTGCTCGAGGGTGTGTTTGCAAGAGGTGACCGAAGGCTCTCCAAAGTCCTTTTAAAGGCACACGAGCTCGGAATACGATTTGACGGCTGGAGCGACCAATTCAGCCAAGAAAAATGGGATCAAGCCTTTGAAGAATGCAGTATGGACATATTCTTCTACACAAGACGCCGCGCGTTTGACGAGGTTCTTCCGTGGGATATGATAGATGTGGGAGTAACAAAGGACTTTTTGATATCAGAAGCAAAAAAGGCCGAGCAGGCATCCACAACGCCCCACTGCAGAGAAAAATGCTCAAACTGCGGTGCAAGCTGTTTCGGAGGAGGGGTATGCTTTGAAAAACGAAAATAAAATAATATACCGTGTCACCTACACCAAGGGCGACGGAGTAAAATATATTTCGCATCTCGATTTTTTGCGGTGTGTAAACAGAGCCTTCAAAAGAGCAAAAATCCCCGTAAAATATTCGCAGGGCTTTAATCCCCACATTCTTTTAAACATTGCTCTGCCTTGCCCGGTGGGAGTGAGCAGCGAGTGTGAAATGCTCGACATTGAGCTGCGTGAAGAAATGGACATAAAAACCTTTGTCAAATCTCTGAATAATGCCATGCCAAGCGGCATAAAAATCCTTTCGGCTCAAAGAAAATACAATCTGCCCGACTTTTATGACATCGAATATGCCCTCTACGACATAAGCTTTGCTTCATCAAGGGAACTCGACACACATAGCTTTGCCTCACAAGAAAGCTATATGATAGAAAAAAAATCAAAAAGAGGTATGAAAGAGGTTAATATAAAGGATTTTGTAAAAAGCTTTACACTTAAAGCCGAACAAGATGGAAAATACAGTCTTTCGGCAGTTATTTGTGCAGGCAACAAGCTTAACTTAAAGCCCGATTTGCTCCTTTCGGCAATGAGCGGCTTCTACGGTGCAGAATTCAAAGACATCACTGTTGTGAGAAAAGAAATATATTTTGGTAAATAAATTTTGATATAAATAAAAATATAACCCGACTGCTTTGAAACATAAAACGGTCGGGTTATATTTTTAATAATTATTAGCTTAAAAAATCTTATTTACTTTTGCCGCCGAGTCTGTCGGCTTTGCCGCTTTTGGAGGCTTTAACAACAAGAGCCGAAAGTGCCGCAAGGGCTATGACGTTGGGGATAACCATAAACTGGTTGAGTGTGTCCTGAATTACCCATACAAGCTCGTTGTACAAAATTGCACCAAGGAATGTGAATAAAACCGAAATTACGGAATATACGATTTTGGATTTTTTGCCAAAAAGGTAGTTAAAGTTGATTTCACCAAATAAATTCCAGCTTATAATGGTTGTGAAAGCAAAGAACATAAGGCAAATTGCAACATATGCGTTTCCTAACCAATTGCCGAACACCGAGCCGAAAGCCATTTGAGCCATATTTGTTTTGTCAAGTCCTGCTGCTGCCGAAACCACTGCCGGATCACCTGCAGCACTCAAAGGACCGTTGCCGGCATAGAGACATGAGATAACAACAAGAGCTGTCATTGTCAAAACTACAAATGTATCGAGGAAAACACCCATCATAGCGGCCACACCCTGCTCGTGAGGAGTTTTGCCGTTTGCCATAGCGTGAGCGTGAGGTGTGGAACCCATACCGGCTTCGTTTGAAAAAAGACCTCTTTTTGCACCTTGGCTTATTGCCATCTTAAGAGCCGCACCAAAGCCGCCGCCAATAAGAGCCTGAGGCTTAAACGCATATTTGAAAATAAGAGCAAAGGTTTCGGGTATTCTGGTAATATTGACCGCAATAACAACAAGACCGCCAAGGATGTATAAAACAGCCATAAAGGGAACAATCTTTTCTGCCGCCGCGGCAATTCTTTGAGCACCGCCAATGATGATAATACCAACAACAATTGCAACTACCGCACCGGATACCCAAGTGGGAATGCCAAAGGCTGTGTTCATTGTAGCACCAATTGAATTTGACTGTACCATTCCGCCTGTAAAACCAAGAGCAATGACAGTTGCCACTGCAAAGAAAACTGCAAGAAATTGACCAAACCTACCTTTGAAGGCCTGCTTTATGTAGTAGATTGGGCCGCCGTGAACCGTACCGTCACTATCTACCTTTCTTGTTTCCTGAGCGAGCACAGCTTCGGCATATATTGTTGCCATACCGAGAAATGCTATAATCCACATCCAAAATATAGCTCCGGGACCGCCAAGCAAAATCGCGCCCGAAGCACCTACGATGTTACCTGTGCCAACCTGACCTGCAACTGCGGTTGCAAGTGCCTGAAAAGAGCTCATGCCGCCCTTCTGTTTTCCGCCTCTCATTGAAAAGTTGGAAAAAACACTTTTGATACCTTCACCAAAACAACGCACCTGAACGAAGCGGGTCTTAAATGAGAAAAAAAGACCTATTCCGATCAGAAGAATGATGAGTACATAGTCTGCCATGTAAGAATTGATGATGTTTACAGCATCGAGAACAGACTGCTCAAGCTGTTTTAAAAATTCCATAAAAACTCCTCCCATAAAACAAAAAAGTTACCGGCACAGCGATAACTCTGAAAAAGAGTATGCACAAAAATGCATACCTGTGCTCTGTCCTTTTGCCTGAGAGTTTCGGCATATTTCACCTTGCACCTTCGGCACTCATAGATTGAGATTCTCCAGAGTTCTCTGCTCTTTCAGTTTTATCCTGAAAGCATCACCGAGTATAAAATTATACATTGAATTTTATCACATATGTCGATATTTGTCAATACACTGTCGTCAAAAATCTTTGTGCAATGTACACAATAATATTTGATGACAATTACTGCAAGAAACTCAAAAGCCAAAAACTGTTGACAATCCTCGGCTTATAGTATATAATGTAAAGATAAAATACGGATATTGTGCCATTAGCAGCAATACAAGTGTCAGGAGGCATTATTAATGTATAATAAGGTTGATACCAATCTCAACTTTGTTGAAAGAGAAAAACTGATAGAAAAATTCTGGAAAGATAACGATATTTTTCAAAAAAGTATCGACAGCCGCAAGGAGGGCGAGACCTACACCTTCTACGACGGTCCACCCACAGCAAACGGCAAGCCGCACATAGGCCATGTTCTTACCAGAGTAATAAAAGATATGATTCCCCGTTACCGTACCATGAAGGGGCACAAGGTTCTACGTAAGGCGGGCTGGGATACTCACGGTCTCCCGGTTGAGCTCGAAGTGGAAAAGCTCCTCGGTCTCGACGGTAAGGAACAGATAGAAGAATACGGTCTTGAGCCCTTTATCACAAAGTGTAAGGAGAGCGTATGGAAATATAAAGGCATGTGGGAGGATTTCTCGGCTACTGTCGGCTTTTGGGCAGACATGGATGATCCATATGTTACATACGACAACAGCTTTATCGAATCGGAATGGTGGGCTCTTAAGCAAATATGGGAAAAAGATCTTCTATACAAAGGCTTTAAGATTGTTCCGTACTGCCCACGTTGCGGAACACCTCTTTCCTCTCACGAAGTGGCCCAGGGCTACAAGGCAGTAAAAGAGCGTTCGGCAGTTGTTCGCTTTAAGGTCGTTGGCGAAGACGCATACTTTTTGGCATGGACAACCACCCCGTGGACACTTCCGTCAAATGTTGCGCTCTGTGTTAATCCCGACGATGACTACTGCAAGGTAAAAGCGGCCGACGGCTATGTATATTACATGGCAAATGCCCTTCTCGACAAGGTGCTCGGCGGGCTTTCGGAGGATGGCAATGCATATGAAATCATAGAGCAGTACAAGGGTGCCGATCTTGAATACAAAGAATATGAGCCTCTTTTTGAATGTCAGAAGGCACCCTGCGAAAAACAGGGCAAAAAAGCTCATTTTGTAACCTGCGACAGCTATGTTACAATGTCAGACGGTACAGGTATTGTTCACATTGCACCCGCATTTGGTGAAGATGATGCTCAGGTAGGCAGAAAATATGACCTGCCCTTTGTTCAGTTTGTCGACGCTGCCGGCAACCTGACCGACGAAACTCCCTTTGCAGGTCTCTTTGTTAAAGATGCAGACCCAAAAGTGCTCGTAGATCTCGAATCGAGAGGCTTGCTCTTTGACGCTCCCAAGTTTGAGCATGATTATCCCTTCTGCTGGAGATGCGACACTCCTCTTATATACTATGCAAGAGAGAGTTGGTTCATAAAAATGACTGCGGTAAGAGATGACCTCATCCGCAACAACAATACAATCAACTGGATTCCCGAATCAATCGGTACCGGCCGTTTTGGCGATTGGCTCAAAAACGTGCAGGACTGGGGCGTAAGCCGTGACAGATATTGGGGTACTCCCTTAAACATCTGGGAATGCTCCTGCGGCAAACGTCATGCAATAGGTTCAATAGAGGAGCTCAAGTCCATGAGTGACAACTGCCCCGACGAAATTGAGCTTCACCGCCCCTACATTGATGCAGTAACCATCAAATGCCCCGACTGCGGCGGTGAGATGCACAGAGTATCAGAGGTTATTGACTGCTGGTTTGACTCGGGAGCAATGCCCTTTGCACAGTGGCACTATCCCTTTGAAAACAAAGAAATTTTTGATGATAACTTTCCCGCAGACTTCATAAGTGAAGCTGTTGACCAAACAAGAGGGTGGTTCTATTCGCTGCTTGCAATATCGACCCTGATATTCAACAAAGCCCCCTACAAAAACGTTATCGTTCTCGGTCACGTTCAAGATGAAAACGGACAGAAGATGTCCAAATCAAAGGGCAATGCGGTAGATCCCTTTGATGCACTTGCAGAGCACGGCGCAGACGCCATAAGATGGTATTTCTATTCAAACTCTGCCCCCTGGCTGCCCAACCGTTTTCACAAGGCAGCGGTAACCGAAGGTCAGCGCAAATTTATGGGTACACTCTGGAACACCTATGCGTTCTTTGTGCTATATGCAAATATAGATAATTTTGACGCTACAAAATATACTATAGACAAATCCACACTCAGTGTGCTCGACAAATGGATGCTCTCCAAGCTAAATACCCTTGTAAAGGTGGTTGACGACAATCTTGCAAACTACAAGATTACCGAAACGGCAAGAGCATTGCAAAGCTTTGTGGATGAGCTCTCCAACTGGTATGTAAGAAGAAGCCGTGAGCGCTTCTGGGTAAAGGATATGCCCACCGACAAGATAAACGCATATATGACCCTATATACCACCTTGGTTACACTGGTTAAAATCAGCGCTCCTATGATACCCTTCATGACAGAAGACATATACAGAAATCTTGTTTGCTCAATTGACAAGACCGCTCCCGAAAGCGTACATCTGTGCGATTTTCCAAAAAGCGATGCGTCATTTATTGACGAAGAGCTTGAAGCCAATATGGAAAAGGTTCTCGACGTGGTTGTGCTCGGCCGTGCATGCCGCAACACCTCCGGCATCAAAAATCGTCAGCCCATCGGAAAGATGTATGTTAAGGCAGATTTTACTCTCGACAAGTTCTTTGCAGATATCATTGCCGATGAACTCAATGTTAAAGAGGTAGAATTCACCGACGATGTTAAGGAATGTACAACCTACAGCTTCAAGCCTCAGCTGCGAACAGTAGGTCCCAAATACGGCAAATTCCTCGGTCAAATTCAAAAAGCGCTTGCCTCTCTTGACGGTAATGCCGCAATGGATGAGCTTGAGCAAAACGGTGCGCTTAATTTCGACTTTGACGGCAATAAAGTTGAGCTCACCAAAGACGACCTCCTTATTACTGCTGCCCAGGTTGAGGGCTTTGCGTCAGAATCGGACAACGGCATCACGGTTGTTCTCGATACCAGACTTTCTGACGAGCTTATTGAAGAAGGCTATGTGAGAGAAATAATAAGCAAAATCCAGACCATGCGTAAGGATTCGGGCTTTGAGGTTATGGATCACATCAAGGTATATACCTCAGGCAATGAAAAAATTGATGCTGTGGTTTGCGGCAATGCCGATTTTATAAAAGAAGAAGTTCTGGCAGAGGACATTATCACCGCAGCAGAATTTGCCAACGCCAAAGAATGGAATATCAACGGCGAAAAGCTTAAGATTGGTGTAGAAAAAATCTGAATAAATTTAAAATTCAAGGGTTTGTAAAAATAATCCCTAAAACAAACAAAGATCTCGCTTTTATGAGATCTTTGTTTGGTTTTAGGGATTTTTTAAGATTCAATAATGAGCCTTGAGCCCGGTTCAATACAAACAAGCTCATCTCCTACCATATAATAGAGTGTTTTATCGGTATTATTTACTGTGATACTGCTGCCTGATGATGGAACATTCATTTTATTTTGTGCAATAAGATAGGTAATAACTTCACCATTGGTGCAATACCATATATCATCTCTATTGGCAATGTTTGCTACAAAAGTATTCATAATCTGAGGGTCAAACACGCCATCTGTAAAAAAGTCCGAAGCATGCTGCATGGTGAAAAGCAAGGATTGTTTTTTATCGGTATTTGCCGCATATGCTTTTGTCGCATTGTCAAAGTCTGTATACTTCATGCGGCAGGAATTTGTTGTTTCATAAATGTCGTCGGTATTTACAACATCCGAAAGAACTGTAGTTGTAACATTTCTGTTCCAAACACATGCCATATTAGCGTAAACATGTCCGCTTTCTTTAAGCCAATTTTTATATGTGGCCTCACCATGAGTACCATAGGTGCTGTCCGGATATGCAAATCCTATTACATCACTTCCCCACACCGACTCGAGATATTCCCTCGATGCTTTAAGACTTTCAAGACTTACATTTGCTACAACATGATCCATTGAATGGTTTCCGACTTCATGGCCGGCATATACAGTTTTTACATCTGCAGCGGTTATATTGGAGGCTGAATTACCGTTTTTTACTGTGTTTGCAATAAGATAAAAGGTACCCTTGAGACCATTTTCATTCATAATATCAAGAACCGCTTTATCCCCAATTTTGCCGTCATCAAAGCGCATAGTTACGGCTTTATACAGTCCTCCGGGATATACGGGAGTTACAGTTTCCCCCGGCAAAAGAGTTGCAGTTACATCAATGGGCGCTGTTCCTGCATTTACCTCAACACTATTCATCCCAAAAGATTCTCTGAAAGGCTTTAGCGCACTATTATTATTTACATAGATAGCCTTTATTTTTGAATTGTATGCTTCGTCGTTAAGGTTATAGAAATGATAGTTAAAATCAATTCTTTTCCCGGCAGGAATAGTCATGGGGCTTATAACTATATCTTTAAGCACTTTTCCGTCCGATGAATATCGCGCAAGATAAAGTGTAAGCTTTTCATCAGCAGGTCCATGGCTGATAAACTGTGCTTTGTATACCGTATCAGCCGGGTCTATTATATTTATTTTTTCGCCATCTGCGTTATAAAATCCGCCATCTTCAAGCCACATTTTGCGAGCAATTTTTATATCATCAATATAGTACTCTTTTGGAGATCCGGAGCTTGCTTGGAATCTGAATGCCACAATTTTATCATAATATATATCCTTCCATAAATCATAAGTATCACCAACAGGCACATCATCCAAATAACATTTGTAATTTTTTTCGGTCGGATTTACAACCAAAGTACATTTGTGCCAATCGTTGTAGTTATATGTTGCAGCAGTCACCCTATTACCGGTTGTTCCCCCATTACTTCCGTCTGTCAGCTGTAGCTTATATGAGCTATCATCATTAGCTGCAACAAATAAAACACTATGTTCACCATTTATATCGGTCGTGTTCGGATCATCATCTGCAAACAGTGATAATAATGTGCCCCCGGGACCTATTTCACTGATTTTAAATCTAAACTCCAATACATAATCACCACTATAATTTCTTCCTACGTTCGATGCATTGGTGTTTGCCAATAATTGTGTGGTACCCTCGTATTTTAACCTATATACCTTATTGGCTGTATAATCATCGACAATATTTTCAGGATTTGCGCGCCAGTCTCCTGTGGCACCGTATGCAGGATTTGCGTCAATACCATATTCAAAATCTTCCTCTACAATGTATAGATTTTTTTCGGTAGTAAATGTTATGTTATTACCGCTTGGCACACCGGACTGGGCATCTTCGACTTCACCGAGATTTAGTGTATATTCTGTATTGCTTTTTAATTTTCTTCCGAGCTTTAGCGTCAAGGTCTTGCTATCGGCAGAAAGAAAGGGTGTTATTTCTGCTGTATAATTTGAAAGCATGGGAATATAATCAGTTATATTTACAGCCTTGTCAAATGTATATACAAGCTTTGGTGAAAGTGAAATATCCGTTGATTTGTCGGCAACTGATGCGGATATCAATACCGGTGCAGATTTTCCCGGAATGTAATCAGATATATTCAGAGGTCTTATGCTGACATCGTCTAAATATAATCCTGGATTATATATCTGAAAGTTTATTGTAGACAAAATATTTGATGTAAAAAATCCGTCATCAAGAGAAAACATACCGGAATATAAAGTCGCATCGTTGTCTTTTTTTGCATATACGGTATATTGATTGTTATTAAGGTCAATTACAAACTTATAATGTGTCCAAACATTAATGCTATTTGTTATAAAATCAACATATTCTCCGCCTTTTGTAAGACATTTAACCATTCCGCCGTCTTTTGATCTGTCAATTGACAAGAAATTTATTTCGCTACCGTTGAACTTCGGCATACCACATTTTCCTGAATTAGTTTCATATATATTAAGACTGAATTCTACAACTGCAACATCCTTTATGCTTATATACTTTGACGCAGGATATATTTGGAGCTTGTTAGGATTGTTATCTAAGAGCTGCAAAGCATAGTTTGACGGGTCAGAGGGCTTGGGCGCAATGACAACAGGCGGATTATTATTAGGAGAATTATCTCTCCATTTTACAGTGTTATAAACGCCTGTTTCAAAGTTATCCTCAAAAATCCATTTATTAGAACCTTCATTAACACCATCCTTGGTTGTAAATGTAATGTTGCTGCCTAAAGTATTTTGAGAATCGGTGCTTGTAACACCTGCCAAATTCAGAGTATATTGTGTGTTATAAAGAAGCTCTTCGCCAAGTCTTAAGGTTACGGTAGTATTGTCATCACTGAGAGTTTTGGCTCTGATGGCAACAGCATCGGACGGATTGTCAGACGGGATAAGTATAACAGAGTCCAGCGATGTTTCTGATACAACCTCTGAAAATGTATAGACAAATGTAGGACAGATGCCAACATTTGCTGCACCGTTCTCAACACTTGCAGACATAATTATGAAATCATTTTCCGCAAGTCCGGAAATTGCAAAAGATGTCATTACAATAATTATCGATAATAGTAATCCAATTAAACGTTTCAAAAAATCACTCCCTTATTTTTTTCTCAGCGGTGAAGGAATCGTCACATTCACAAATATTGTTCGGTATTTATCACAAAGTAAAAAATAGACTGCATAATCTATTTCAAACTAATAAACAACAACCATTCTGACAACTCCGGAATATGAATATATGAATACTCTTGAATATTCAGAGCCTATACTCTTATAATCCATAATATCATTAACACTTACTTCTTTAAGAGTGTTTGTTTTTCCATTTTCGAGCTTATATATTTTACCGGTTTTAATAACATGCTTTTCTATATTATTCTTTACATCTTCCTCATCAATTGTACCCGATAAGGATTCGGTTGTACATTCAAGTATGTTTCCGAATTTATTATAGACATTCATAGCAAGAAAGCGCGGTGATGCGTTATATGTTGATCCTGCTCCGGTTACTGATGTGTTCAATATACCGGCATCGCATATTTTTTCAATCTCGATAGCCTGACCCTTTGAATTTGAGCGACATCTTATTACATCGCCGATTTTTACATTATTATCTGAAAACAAGTTGCTTGATTCGCTGTATTTTTTTACTTTATCGCTGTATGTATAACCATAAACACATTCAACCGCTTCACCCTCTGAATTCACAACTTTACTTATCTTTTCCACAACAAAAGGCTGATTGTACGCATCAAAAACATCATTTGGAATTACAATGGCATAATCACTTATTCCATCATATTGACCATAATGATAAGCTTTAATACTGTATTTTCTGCCATTAACAAGCTCGGAAGAGTCAAAAACAGAATAGCTTTTCAAATCAGTTGTATCTGATGGGATTCCAAAGAATACAGTACTCTCATCTACAACTATCTTGCCGTCAAAATTCATGGCGCTCTTAATATAAGAAAGCTCAACCGCAGCATTATAATCCGTAACAAGGCCATATCCGTTTAAGGCGTCGATTGTGCCATCCGGAGAGCAAATAAATTTGATTTTTCCGTTTGAATCGAGCTCATAAACTGCAATGTTGCCTTTTAAATTTGATAATATGTAATCACGAGCATCAGTTTGAGATAAGCCTGTCTGCTCATTTATCTTGGCATATTTACCGATATCATATACGGCAAATTGACCGCCCGCATTATATATTTGAACTTTAAGGCTGCTGTCAATTCCATTTTCAATCTCTGCATCTGCAACAATACCCACAAGGCTTGTATCCAAAGCAGAATCATATATGGAAACAATGTTCATACTGCTGTCAAGGCAGAATTCATACTCCCTGCCTAACTTAATAAGATTGATTATAGAAGCATTATACAAACTATAGTAATCTCCGTTTACACAAATCGTTTTAATGTCTTTATCTATAGCTTCAACCTTGCCTCTAAGTCGTTTGGAAGATACATTTACGGTTATTATTTTACCGTCAATGCTTGCAGCTGTACTTGCAACATCCCAAGCTGCCACATCCTTTAAATCTGCCTTTACACCATTGCGATATATAACAGCCTTATCCGCTGTATCAAGCTTTACCGGCAGGCCTTCTTTGGTATATATGGTTTCGCTGTTTTCGCTTACACCGCTTACTACAAACACTCTGCGAGCATCAACATGAACAACATCATATATATTGTCGCCTGTGTTATCAATAAGTATCAGCTTTCCGGATTTGATATTCAGATCCGACGCATGTATATCCGCATATGCCATTCCGTTGTATATATAGTCTGCTGTATCGGATATCTTTGCTTTCGATACCTTACCATATACATTTTCATATATTATATTTGTAAGGCTAAATTCTTCCTCATCATATAATAATCTGTTGACCGGTATTTCAAAAGTGTTGCTCATTTCACCCTCGGAGATATATATAATATCATTTTTACCGGAATCATACCTTATATATGCATCAACATAACAGCCAAGGAATTTGCTTGTATCAATACCGTTTGAATTATATGTTATATTGTCTATAGTTGATTTTCCTTCACCAACTGAGCTTGATGCCCAGAGCGAGCTTAGACCATCATCTGTTAAAACACCATTGGTTAAAGAGATTTTTGAATACTCATAAAGGAAGCTGCGCCCTTGTGTGGCTTCGTAGCTTTGATTGCTGCCCGCACCGTTTTGGCGTAAAACAGGAGCATTCATTGCATTTACGATAAGAGCCGAAACATCAGATGCCTTAAGTTCATCTCCAATATTAAGTGATATGCCTTCTGTAATATCGTTTTGTGTTGCAATGATAATATAGCCGTGCGGAAAACCGCCTTTTTGAGATGCTATATAATCATAACCCATAGCAGAAACAAGAATTTTTATTGCTTCTTCATAAGTTATAATGTCATCTATGCCAAAAGTGCCGCCGTATCCGGATATTATCTTGATGTCATGTGCAAAATATATGCCGCCGCTGTATTGCGAATCCTTACTTACATCTTCAAAAACTCCGTCTTTGGGAGCCGGTCTTTGATAATAATTCATAATATCCGATACCGCCGATACAAACTGTCCTCTTGTAACATAGGCATCACCATCTGTAAAATCACCAATATTAAGTGCATTCAAAACTATCATATCTTGGCTGATACTCTGAGCTGATGCGCTTATTCCAATACAAATAATAAGGGTAAATATAATAATTCCTATGAATTTTTTCATATTTAAAATTACCTCCAATCTGTCAGAATAATTAGTTTAGATAGTTAAGCACAGAATTAATCATTACTGCTGCTTCAGCTCTTGTTAAAAGTGCCTTTGGTGCAAAATTACCATCGCCAATACCATTGATAAATCCTGCTCCTGCAAGGAGTGAAACAGCTTCTGCGGCATAGTCCGATACGCTGTTCATATCAAGGAAGGTTTTCTTGGTATCAAAGGTTCCGAGCCCTTTTACGATTCTGTATATCATAACTGCCGCATCTTCTCTGGTTATATTATTATTTGGATAAAAAAATCCGTCATTTCCATAAACTACTCCCTCTTTTGCAGCAAGAATAATAATGTCATAAAACCAGTCTGATTTGTCTACATCTGAAAATCCAATATCATTTGATAAGTTTTTGGAATTTTTTGAGTTTATACCCATAATAAGCTTTGTGTATTCGGCTCTTGTTACATTCTGCATAGGTCTGTATTCATTGTTTTCATAACCGGATACTATGCCAAGATTCACAAGATTATTTATAGCACTTTGTGCCCAGGGAACTGCATATAAATCATTAAATTTAGCTGATGGACTGATATTTGAATCGCTTGTCTGATATTGAGCAGTAACCTTGCCTGCTGATGGTGAGCCGCCTGACGAAGATGGCTTTTTGCCCTCGTTTGAGAGCGAGTTCATACCGTTTTTAAAGGCTTTGCGAAGCTCGGTTAACGAGCCGAAGTCTTGATTGGTAAGATATTTATTTACCTTAATACGGTCAGCATCATCGGTGAATGATACATATTTTTTATAGTCGGTTAAATCAAGCGTCTGTTTGTATTTTTCAAGCACATTTGTCATTTCACCCTTTGTTGCACTGTTTACAGCAATAATTGCCGACGCATTTTTAATTAAAGCCGGTATATAATCAAGGACATCCTCATCTTCAGTTATCGGCTCTTTTTCCCTTACTGATATAAGCATATCACTTAAATCACCATTGCTTATGGAAGAATCGATGGCGATATCCAGAGTATTTGCAGTTAAGGCAGCCTCAACCTCTTCCTTAGTGCCACCCATAAGTACTCCTGCTTCTGCTGCTTTTTCAAGACAGGAGATAATTTTGTTTATATCAAGCGGAATTTCACTTTGCAAAAGCTCGATCATTGCCTTGTTTGCATAGGACTCATATCTGTAAAATTCCTCCGAAGGCTTTGTACCCAAGATATTTTTGATAACTGTATAGTTTTCTATTGTAGTTGCAATATTATCTATTGTGGCTAATTCAAAATCGGAAATACACCGGGATATTTCCGATGCATCAGCATAGTAAAAGTCACTGCATTCGTCATCACCGCTTACATACACTGAGTAGTTTCCGGGAGCGGCGTAGGTGGGAAGCGCAAACTTCCCACTATAAACGCCCTCTGAATTTGTATTAATATGATGAAATAACATTAAGCTGTCAGCAAAAGCGGCGGTATCGGAAAAAACATTATCAACGTTTGATTTATTTACTATACATACCGTTACAACACCGGATTTAACATCAGATACACCGCTTATATCAAGTCTTTTGTTGCCGCTGTTAAAGTCAACAGCAGGCTTTGCAAATGCAATGGAAGATAGCATAAATATGCATAGTAAAACACCTGTAAATATTTTTTTCATTTATGTATCCTCCTTATCTTACTTCAGCTATATTATTCCAAAGATTTTCGTTACTGCCATTTGCCGTTATTCTTAAATACCGTGCATTGACCGAATCGAAGCTATAGGTTTCACATTCACCGGTAGTGCCGGAGCTTGCACCGTCAAATACCTTAATCCAGTTTATGCCATCCTCAGAAAATTCTATTTTGAATTTATACTGTCTGCGAGCACCGTTATACCATGCAAGGTCAAGCTCGGAGAATTGACATAATTTTCTGAAATCATAAATTATCCATTCATCCGTACCTTCAGCTGACCAACGAGTTTGATAATTGCCGTCTATCGTGGCAGAAGGTGGATTTTCTTCTTCCTGAATTGAGCTTGTAAGTATATCGTCCTCGGTTATGGCATATCCCTGAATATATGATTTAACAACATTTCTCACAGAAAAGTTTATAATTGCTTCATATTCATTGCCGTCTTGCGTAACGGTGATTATGCACTTACCCGGTAATGATTCGGCCTGTTTGATTCTGACTTCGGCATCTTCAACGGTTGCGGCAACCGTAGGAATAGCATTGCCCTCCTCCAAAGCAACATTGTATATCAATGTATCGGGTGAGAAGCCTATAAGAGGTTCACCGTTTAATGTTATGGAGGTTATCTTAGGAAGCTCGCCATCGGGTATGCTCCAGGATTCAATAGGAGTATTGGCAGGAAGGCTCGCAGGTTCAGTCTCGCCTACATTAAGAGGCTTATATACTACCGTTATTTCAGCGGTTTCAACCCCCTCAAGCTTAAGCGCAATTTTATTCCATATCTGCAGCTTTGCAGTCTGTTTTTCGGGGTTTGGGGAGTTCGGCAATGGCGTGCAGTCGGTAATGTAGAATTCGGCATCTGCGTCAGATATAAGACCAACCCACATACGGCTGTTTGTATCTAAGTCTGTAAGAATTACGCTTTTGCCATCCTCAGAAACCTCAGCAGTCATTTTATCGCTACCGTCACTTTTGTATCTCTGAAAATGTGAAAACCAATATACATCAGATACACCTTTGAGATTAATTTCGTCCTTTACCACAAAGGTATTTCTGTTTTCTGTGAGCATAACACCTCTTATTGCAGAATCTGCCCACGAAGCATATGCATTTGTCATATCGGTAACTGCAAGTGTACCTTTGGGTTTAGATTCAAATCTTGTTATAAGCGACGTACATTTTATTGTCTGGTCATATTGTCTGATTGACTTTAACGCAGAGTCTGCATCATCGGGATGGACTTTAAGATTAAAATCATCAATTCCCATTGTCATCTTTACACCGGAAGCAGCTAATCTGAGTTTTGATATATCTTTGATTTCTTTATCCTCTGACGACTTATATAAATTATAATCATCACACTTTAGCTCACCGTCTAAATACATATCATAGGTTTTGTTTGCAACGTCTATAACAAATTTAACATCATACCAGGTATCTTTGTTTATATTACATATTTCTTGAGTCTTATTTGTATCTTTGTATACTCTCAGCCTGCCTACATCATTTTTAAGGTAGCAATTAAGAAGTCGGCAGGTATTATTATCAGAATCATAGAAGCTTAAAAATCCACAATTCGTTGGTATTTCGGACATGTTGAATTTAAAGCTTATTTCCATGCCCTTTTGAACGGGAGCATTTTGGAAAGTCAGCTGTGCATAGGCTTCGTTGCCCGACTCTGCTATCAGTGTAGCTATCTTAAGCACCTTGTTTTTAGAAATGCCGTTTCTTTCCATCTCGGCTATCCTTGCCATAGGGACAAATTCACCAAGACCTTTCTCGGCTATTGTAAAGGGCTGCGGTTCATCACCCACGGTCTGATCTTCAAAATCGTAACTATAAACATCAATCCATCCACCGTTGCTGTCGTAGTATGGGGTATTATCTATGCAAATTGTATTGTTGCCCTCGGCTCTTTCTCTGTAGCTGTCTCCTTTTTTGCCACTATAATTACTGCCTACAGTCTGGTCTGCTCCCAAATCATCAGCCCAGCGAACACCGTTATAATCTAAGATAAAGGAGCCTGTATCAAAGTGAGTATGACTAACTCCGTTAACTCCGGAATGAAGTCCGACATACATAGCATCCTCACTCCATGACGAACGCATAGCCGCTGTTTCGGCATTTCTGAAATATCTATCCTTTACATCATTTTCTATATTGCCTGTGCAATACGCTTCGTCATACCAAAGAAGTTCAAAAGGCTCTACAGTTGTATAGTAAGAAGCCTGAATTGCCTTTTTACGTTCTATAGCAATATAGTTTATACCAAGCTTTTTAGACAGGTAGAATGAATATAGATAGGTTTGATTACTCAGATTATTGTATGAATCTCCCCAGTTAAACAAACCGGCCGGAGCAGTCATATGATATATAAAGTTTGCAGACTCTGCAAGACCCGGAACCTTAGTAAGTGAATAGTCGGTACCGAGAGCGGTTTCGAGCACATTCATAACCTGCGCATCAAGCTGTATGGTAGCTTTACCATATCCGGGGCCTTCATTCCACCCGCCGTCGGGCATCCATTCGTCAAGGTTTGGTTCAAGCGAACGGATAGCATATCCCATATCGGGAACGATAATTTCATTTAATTCCTGCTCCGTGACATCTTCTGCTATCGCAAAACAGCCCATTAAAGTGCCCAAATTACAGTGGGGATTCCAGTTATAGGGGCTGGATATCCAAAATGTTCTTGCAAAAGAGGGTTCGGGATTTCCTCTATAGACACTTAAAGAAATTTTAAGACAATTATCTATAAGGCCTTTTCTGAGTGTGGATTTTTCTCCCTCGGTAAGATAATCATAGAGCCAGTCATATGCAATTGACACAGTTTCAGCAAGATCGGCAGTGTCAAGATATGCCCATGAATTCCAATCGGGCCACTGTGCAATATTTAAAGCTTCTTCTTTTGCTCTTTGTGCATATGTTTCATTACCCTCAAGCATATACATAAACGAAAGCTTCATGACTCTGTCTTTAGCCACACCGTCCTGCTGATATCTGGGGACAGAGCTGTTGTTTACAGGCTCTTTATATTCCTTTGGAGTTGTAGAGAGCATACTCTCGGCATCTGCTCTTATTTTGTCAACTGCACTTTTAATAAATTCGTCTGTATTATAAAGGCTTTTAACTTTGTTAAAATCCTCCTGTCTGCCAAAAAGTCTCGGATGAGTATTACCTTGATTATAGCTTAAAAGGTCATTTAATATTTGCTCTGCACTTGGACGCTGATATTTTACCATTCTTACAAGCTCATCTTTAACCGCCTTTTCGGCTGATGTATACTTATCCCACACAGAACCTATCATTACAAAGCCGTTTTCTGTGTGTATTTCAGCAGAAAAAATATCGGCGGCATCTTGTGGGTTTATATAGGTGGTACCGTTAATCACCCGGATTTTATCTGTCAGTTTATTTTCAGCACCGTTTAAATATATTGTATCAGAGTCGGGAATAATTCTGATCTCTTTTCCGCCAAAGAATATGGTTGAAGAATTGTCATCTTTATTCCATATAACCTCTGCGCCAAGATTTTCGGCAGTAAATCTCAACGGAAGATAAATAGTATGGTCTATCTCCAAAGGAGGTGCAGACATTGTAAGCCTCTGACCGTTTTTGTATGCCACTGTAGAGTTCATAAACATGTTAAAACTTCGAACTGCAATTGCATCAGCATTCGCCTGGTATCCGGGTGTCAAAAATATTTCCGAAGGATAATACTCTCTGTCGCTGCCAAGGTCTGTTTTTGATACACTGATATCATCTATATGAGCTGCCTCACCCAAAGAGCCGGCTTCAAAGCTTATGTTTGTGATATTAGTTATATCTATCGGAAACATAACTTCCGAATCACGTCCATTTATGAAAATGGAATAAAAGCCTCCTGCAAGATTTATATTGAATGAAATATAATTCCATATATCGGGAGTGATATCCGCTACAGATGCACCGTTTGAGGTTATATGTGCATCTTTTATTTCCATAAGAGTAAATGTATTGCCGTTTTTTGCAGTTATTATGGGGGTATTAAGCTTTGCGGAAGCGGATATTTTAAATCTGAAAGCAATGCTTACAGGTGTCTCGCCATCTATTGTAACTGCTTTGTACAGAGCAGCCCTTGACGAATTGCCCCCCTTTAAGTACACACTTTTATTAAGTGCATCGGGCTCTTCCACAACACTAACCGCACCATTGCCTACCGACGCAACGTTTAAAACGCCGTCGGGTGTTCCTCCTGTTATGTAATTATTAAAATTCTCCGAAAAATAGCTTGTGTCACTTTCTTCTGTCGCTGCAACAACGCTAACAGAATTTAGCATGAATAATACAGCTAATACTAAGGATAAATATTTTTTCATTAATTATTTTCCTCCCTATCTAATAGTGTCGGTTCCGTAAATTATACTGCTGCTGACAAGATTTCTGTTTGCAAGATTGTCAAATATATAAAGCTTTACATAAGCGGTGTCATCGGATACAGATATATCCGCAAGATTAAAGGCACTTCCCGAGATGTAGCTTATGTTATTGCATTTAAACGACTGCATTTCTATATAGCCGTCGGTTTCTTTATATGACGCAAGTACATAAATATAATTCTTGTCTTCGCCCCATATTCTGAGCTTTGCATTAATATTGCCCGGCTGCAGACAGTCCGCTTTGGTATCACCGTAATAAAACCCCAGTACCTCTATCCATTCATCGGGTTGAGTACGAACACTATAGTCAAGACTTACACTGCAGGTATCGCCATAAATATCCGTTGCTGTGCCTGTAAGAGAATACGATTCGCCCCATGAAAGCGGAGCGGAGTTTGTAAAATTAAATTTAGTACTGCTTATCTCGGTGATTTCACTATTATCTACAGTTGTGCCGTTTAAGCATAAATCGAGCGACACAATTTCGTCTGAAAACTTAATATCAATGGGCTGTACCACATTAACAGCCTCATACCCTGCCGGTATCGAATAAGACAAAACACTTGAGGTATCTGCCGATGCTCTTTTGTATGAAACATTATCAATCCATACTGTATTGCCATTCTTTTCTTCAAAAACTGCATTGGATATAGCAGCACCTTCTACCCACCGGGTACCGGGTATTGTAAATTCAGATGTTGTACCATCGGTCATAAGTACACCATTTAAATACACCTTATATGTGAAGCTGTCAATGCTTAGCACTATGCGAATACTGTTCCAATCATTTGCAATAAGCGGCATGCTTGTGCTGTCATTATCATTTACTTCAAGATTTCCGTTGGCATATGTAAGAATATTAGATGCATTCTGCCACGCCTTAGTACGACTCGTTCTGTCTTCGTCAACCAAACCTTGAATCGTCAAGAAATTCCATTTTGAATTTGCAGTCATATCCTCAAAGAATATATCAAAATCAAATATAGCACGGTTGTCAAAGTACAGCCACCTGCCGGTGCTGCCGCCGGCATAATTACTTAGCTGACAGTCTGCCGGCAATGTCTTACATAATTTAGCTGCTTTGTTATATGGGTTTTCAGCAGTTGCCTTAACACCTATTTCGACATTTTTGTCAGTACGCCATTTTTTTCCATTTAAAGTGTCCAAAAGTTCAAAATCATCTTCTAATATTCCCACACCGCCGGGAGATTGCCAACCTGTTGTTGTACCATCCTCACAATAAAACCCTGTTTTGGTTTCAAAATTTATAACACCGTCTGATAAAGCAGAGCCGCCAACGGATGTTACAGAGGACAAATCAAGAATATAGGCTGTGCTGTAATCAAGCTCTTTTGAAAGCTTTATAACCAATTTATTTCCGGAAAAGTCAACTTCAGAAACAAGATTGATATCAGAGCCGGGTTTACATAGTGATACATCACCAACTGATGATATTTCATAATTGAACTCATAAACAATACGTGAGCTTATTGGTGCGTCATCCGTACCCTGCATTATCGCCGCATCGGTTATGCTAAATGGTGCTGATGCCACACCTCCTATGCAAAATACCGAAAGCATGATAGTTATTGCAAGCATACATACAATTATTTTTTTCATAGATTTCACCTGACCTTTATATTTTTTGTGATACCACACTTTTCAAAAATTATTTGGTTATCGGACTCATGTTATCAATATACCAAATATATGTACTGCACTTTGAGTCATCACTCATATCGTTTGGAATTGACAAATCAAAGCTTATTTCCTTATCTGAGTTCGATTCAATGGCAACATCTGTTTTTTCCAGATATGTCATCTTATTTAATGACTTTATATCAAATGCAGCAAAAATACTTTGATTCTCGTCGGAAAGGTTTCTGAATTTAAGCATATAGTTCAATTTGTCGCCCCTATATATTGCGCCAAATCTCATTCCCGTGATTGCATATGACACAGAAAGCTTGCTGTTTGCCGCAAATGAAATTTCAAGGGATCGCATCACTCTGCCGTAGACATCTCTTAAATTATATATCTGCAAAATAAAATCACTGTATGTTTTTATATTATCAGTTATTATAATTAGCTCCGTTGAGCTTATTTTATATGACTTAATATATTCATCACTGTTGTTGATTTTTATATCAAGACATGGATTATAAGTATCAAGTCTGCAGTTCATTGTAAGAATAATTTCATTGTGACTTTCATCTATACTGCTCATTTCCCAATCATACATAGTAAAGCTGTCTTCTGCTGATGCAAAAATCGAAAATGATAAAATGCTTATAGCAAAAGTGATACAAAACACTGTCAATCTTTTGATCATATTATTTCCTCTTTACTCTTAACAGTTTTTATAATATCTCTATATGTGTTTCCGAGAACAATCACATCTGATGTAAGATTTATAAAGTTATATCCCTCTGACCAAAGCTCTTTATAGTTGCCAACACCGCCTGTAGTGCCTGCAAATTTGTTGTGTTTTCTCGCACATTCGGCAACCCGTTTTCTGGCATCCAATAATTGAGGATTGGAAAATTCACAAGGAGCTGCAATACCCTGAGAAAAGTCGGCGGGTCCAAAAAATATCATGTCAATTCCCGGAAGAGCACATATTTTTTCTAAATCCCCCATAGGCTCCGGGTCTTCTATCTGAACAATGGTGATTCTTTCTTCGTTAGCTGTTTTCATGTAATTTTGAGGCTCTATGAGACAATAAGCCCCATCCGCATTACCTCCATCTAACGGGCGCCTGCCGATTGGGTGAAATTTAGTATAATATACTATCTTTTGTGCTTCTTCAAAATTCATAAGATGAGGCACCATAATTCCTGTAGAGTCTGCCTCGAGAGGCCTTATATAATCGCTGTAGCATCCCTTGGCAACTCTTGTTATTATATCTGTATCATAAAGCTTGGCTGCGCGAACCATGTTTTCTATTTCTACAAAGGTAGAGGGTACATGCTCCATATCAACCCATATAGCATCAAATCCGCACATTGCTCCGAGCTCTACACCTCTGGGGTCGTTAAAATTTAGTTTCAGCGAAAAAGCTATTCCCTCTTCGTTAATTTTGCGTTTGATTCTGCTCTTTCTCATTTCCATAGTCTTTTAAGCTCCTTTTTTATTCTCTATAAATTCAAACACTATTGTTTCTCAAAATACAATATCTCAGATTTATAATCCCTTCTGTCTGCAAAATACAACCCTCTGTTCATAAGAAATTCACCCGTATAAGCCATTGTGCCGTCATCCGATACATATACCCCTTTCGGGTCAAGACCTTGAAGCTTTATATTTAACATTGGGGAAAGGTGCTTCATAACAAAGCTATTGCATATCATTACAAAAACCGAAGATTTGTCGTCTTTAACAAAGCTCACAGATGAGCAATCGCTTTCAAACGGAGATTTTAGTCTGTACATATCGCCGAAGCAGACTGTGTCGCGGTATTTTTTATATGCATCGATTTGTGTGCGGATTTGCAAAATTTCATCATCACTAAGCTCAAGCAGGTTAAGCTCATATCCAAGCTGTCCTGTCATGGCAACATTTGCTCTTGTATCCATTGGAGTAATTCTGCCGTTTTGTTTGTTTGGTGATGACGAAACATGAGTAACCATGGTTGAAGAAGGCATTACAAGGCTTGTGCCGTATTGAATATATAGTCTTGAAATAGCATCGGAATTATCACTTGTCCAATACTGAGGAAAGTAATACAGCATGCCGGGGTCATATCTGCCGCCGCCTGCCGCACACCCCTCAAATAACACATTGGGAAATTGTTTGCTAATAACATCAAGCACTCTGTACAAACCTAAATAATATCTATGTGAAAGCTCTTGTTGTCTGTCAACAGGTAGATTTTGTGAACCTTTTTCCGACACGTTTCTGTTCATATCCCATTTAAGATAAGATATATTTCCCAAGCTTAATACTGATGATACAGAATTTATGATAAAATCTTGCACCTCTGTACGAGAGAGATCTAATATAAGCTGATTTCTGTAAAGAGAGCTCTCTCTGCCCCTTTCGGCAATGCACCAATCCGGATGTTCTTTATAGAGTTCGCTTTGGGGAGATATCATTTCGGGCTCCATCCATATGCCGAATTTAAGTCCTATTGAATTAATTCTGTCTGCAAGACCGCCAAGCCCTGAGGGAATTTTTTTTCTGTTAACATACCAGTCACCGAGAGAGGTAGTGTCGTCATCTCTTTTACCAAACCAGCCATCATCTAATACAAGCATCTCTATTCCGGCCTGTTTGGCTTTTTTTGCAAGGTTTATTATTTTTTCTTCGTTAAAATCATAGTAACATGCTTCCCAGCTGTTTAAAAGAATCGGTCTGTGGGTGTCTCTGAATTTGCCTCTGCAGAGTCTTTTTCTGTAAAGCTTGTGATAACATCTCGACATATGGCCAAACCCGTTTTCGGAATAAACCGATACAAGCTCCGGTATTTGAAATGTATCACCGGGCTCTAACTTCCAGTTAAATCCAAACGGATTTATGCCCATATTAATTCTGATATTATCGTAGGTGTCCATTTCAGCACCGGCAATAAAATCACCGCTGTATATAAGACTAAAGCCATATACCTCACCTTCTGTTTCACTTACGTTGGGTCTGGCGAGCGCTATAAACGGACTATGATGATGAGAGCTTGACATACGCTTGGAATCAACAGTAAATATGCCATGAGATACCTTTGTTTTGTTGATAAGTCTTTCTGTTCCGTATCCACCGGAAAGATGCACTATGTCAAAATCCTTGTCAAACATATACGCGCACTGCGAAAGTGCACTTTTGATATTAATTGTACCATAGCCATCATTTATAAAATTCACGCTTCGGACTATTGCATCAAATTTTTCATAGACCGAATAAATCAGCATAACTTCAAGTCTTGTGCGCTTATCCCCAAGCTTTATTTCAAGGGATGTAACATCGTCACCCGATTCACTGTAGGTTGAAGGCAACCCGGACAGTTCTTTTTTTCCGTCATATATAGTATGAGAAATATATTCAAGATTTGTTGTGGCACTGCCATCCTCATAGACGGCATGAAAAGCAGGTGTTCTTAGATCGGTACTGCCATAGGTCGGGTATTCAATCGGCAGAAGATCTGAGCTGAAGCCCCCCTCTATCCCCGATGCCGAACCGGAAGCCGAAAGCCTTGAGGGAATCATGGATTCGACATTGCTTGGAAAAGATGAAAGCTTTTTGCCATAGTACAAATGCAATAAATGTTTGCCTTTTAACAAACCCATAATATAGCTTGTGTTTTTTGTCGAAAGAATAAACACATTATTATTTTCGTTGAATTTAATTGACATGTATACCTCCTGTTGTTATCATATATTCTCAGACATTTGCATGGTAATTGCTTACAGGTAAAATACACTATGGCGACTTTTTGCTCAAATGACTGTCGTTTTTTTCTTATAAATAACAAAATCCACCCTTAGGTGGTTTTTGTTATTTATAATTTATTGTATCGTTATTTCTAAAAGGTCGAGTGCATCAGAACGAAATGGGCTGATGCCGTCAACATCAAAATAAAATGCTTTTACTTTGCTGCTGTTTGTTACCGTATTAAAGCCTTCACGTACATTGAGTGTTCCGTTTGCGGGAACAGAGAGAGGCATAAATCTGATTTGAACAAGCTTGTTATTGTTATATTCGCATACTGCAAGAGAAATCTTCTGAACCTGCTTGCTTCCGTTTACTATATC
>JAEDEG010000131.1 GCA_016293435.1 Clostridia bacterium | reverse complement strand
CCTGTGACCCTCTGCTTGTAAGGCAGATGCTCTCCCAGCTGAGCTAAGCTCCCATTCCGAACGACTTGTATATAATACCATAATAAAATTGGTTTGTCAACACTTTTTTTAAAAAAAATTTGTTTTTTTTCAAAACTGACTTTTTAACTAAAATATGGTTGTCTTTTGATTTGGGCGGCAGTATATTTTAACTAAATTGGTGATTGACAATTCTGAGTTTATCTTATATAATTGTATATATTTTTTATGGAGAGTGATATAATGCAGAATTTTATCCGGCAGATTGGAAGTGTAGTATCGTCAATCAACAACCAGCTGTACGGAAAAGTGCTTATTATACTTTTGGTATTGGGCGGGCTGTATTTCACATTTCGTACCCGCTTTGTTCAGTTCCGTATGTTTAAAGAGCAGTTTCGTCTTGTATCGGAAAAGCCCTCCGACACAAAAGGTGTTTCTTCCTTTCAGGCACTCATGGTTTCTACAGCGTCCAGAGTTGGCACCGGCAATATTGTAGGTGTGTCAACCGCCATATGCCTCGGCGGCTATGGTTCGGTTCTTTGGATGTGGCTTATAGCAATCATAGGCTGCGCATCTGCCTTTGTGGAAAGCACACTTGCCCAGATTTATAAAAAGAAAGGCCCCTTTGGCAGCTACGGCGGTCCGGCATATTATATCGAAACAGCATTTGGTACAAGAACCCTTGCAATTGTTTTTTCGATTCTTCTTATTCTTACCTACGGTGTTGGATTTAATATGCTCGCGTCTTATAATCTCCAGTCCACCTTTGCGGCATACAGCTTCTATAACGAAGCATCATCCCCGTGGATTATAGGCGGTGCTCTTGCGGTGATTGTGCTCTATTGCCTTATTGGCGGCGGCGCAAGAATAATCAAGGTTACAAGCTTTCTCGTTCCCGCTATGGGAGTGCTCTACGTTCTCGCAGCAATAATCTGCGTTTTAATAAATATAAATCTCATTCCGTCAATATTTACAAAAATTATTTCCGATGCCTTTAATGCTAAAGCAATATTCGGCGGCTTTGGGGGCTCGTGTGTAATGTACGGTATAAAGAGAGGTCTGTTTTCAAATGAGGCCGGTGTCGGCTCTGCACCCAATGCTTCTGCATCTGCAACCGTATCTCACCCCGTAAAGCAGGGGCTGGTTCAGGTTCTCTCTGTGTTTATAGATACAATTATCTTGTGCAGCGCAACGGCCTTTCTTTGCCTCAGCTCCGGGGTTGAACCCACCGAGGCTATTGAGGGTGCGCCCTATGTTCAGCAGGCACTCGGCACATTCATTGGCAGTGCGGGCTCTGTATTTATTACCGTTGCTATGATACTTTTTGCCTTTACAACGCTTCTTGGCAATATATATTATGTTGACCGGGCTGCTGCCCACGTCAACGGAAAAGTCCTCTCAAAGACAATACAGCGCATCTATCATATTTTAGCCGCAATTGTAATATTCGTCGGAGCAGGGCTTAATGCGGGACTTTTGTGGGATATAGCCGATGTTACAATGGGAGCAATGACAATTATTAATATGCCGGTTATCTTAATTCTCGGAAAATATGCCTTTAGGGCACTTAAAGATTACGAAACACAAAGAAAGAAGGGCAAAGACCCGGTATTTAAAGCAAAGGATATCGGATTGCCCCACGATGTAGACTATTGGAAATGATTTTGCGCAGTAAAAAGAATAAATTTTCCGAAAACTGTTGCAAAATTTATAAAAATATGTAATAATATACTAAGATATAAAATGAGTATCAAATATTTTTAATTTTTAACGGAGGAACAATTTAATGGAAAAACAAAGAGGTAACTTTTCCGGAAGGCTCGGCTTTATAATGGCGGCTGCCGGGTCTGCAGTAGGTCTTGGAAACATATGGAGATTTCCATATCTTGCCGCGCAGTACGGAGGTGGAATTTTTCTGCTTGTGTATCTTGTGCTTGCAGTAACATTTGGCTTTGCTCTCATGACAGCCGAAATATCAATAGGTCGCAAAACCGGTCTCAGCGCAGTTGAAGCCTTTAGAAAGCTCGACAAAAAATGGGGCTTTGTGGGCTATCTCAGCGCACTTGTTCCTGTAATTATTCTGCCATACTATTCTGTAATAGGAGGCTGGGTAACCAAATATTTTTGGGTTTTTGCATCGGGCGAAGGTATTGCCGCAGCAAGTTCTGACTATTTTGGTGGTTTTGTTTCGCAGATAGGTCAGCCTATAGGATGGTTTTTGGCATTTATAGGCATAACAGCCGTAATTGTATGGTTTGGTGTTGAAAAGGGTGTGGAACGGGTAAGCAAAATACTTATGCCGATTCTTGTGATTCTTTCAATGTTTATTGCCGCCTATGCGCTTACAATGGACGGAGCAATGGATGGCCTCAAATATTATATAATTCCCAATTTTTCGCATTTTTCTGTGAAAACGGTTCTTGCCGCAATGGGTCAGTTGTTTTATTCAATGTCGCTTGCAATGGGCATTATGATTACTTACGGCTCATACATGAGGAAAGATAACAGTATAGAGTCTTCGGTACGTCATATAGAGATTTTTGATACCGGCATAGCTTTTTTGGCGGGTCTCATGATAATTCCTTCCATTTTTGCAGTTGGTGATCCCGAGCAGCTTCTTGAAAAAGGAGCCAGCCTTATGTTTGAGGTTTTGCCTCAGCTTTTCCTTGCGATGCCGGCAGGTCAGTTTGTGGGAGCGGCGTTTTTCATTATGGTGTTCTTTGCGGCGCTCACCTCATCAATTTCCCTTATGGAAACCGTGGTGTCCATATTTATGGACAAATTTCACTGGAACAGAAAGCTCTCATGTATTGCAGTGTTTGCAATAATCATCCTTCTCGGAATTCCCTCCTCACTGGGTAACGGTGTATGGTCGGGAATAAAAATTATCGGCATGGACTTTCTCTCATTCTTTGACTTTATAAGCAACAGCGTTATAATGCCTATAGTTGCACTTCTCACATGTATATTTGTGGGCTATGTTCTAAAAACCTCGGCAATTGAACACGAGGTCGAAGTCTCCGGTCACAGCTTCAAGGCAAGAGGTCTTTTCCGCATTGTTATCAAATACTTTGCACCGATATGCATAGTTCTTATTCTCATTACATCTGTTCTTGATGCATTTGGAATATTTAAGCTCTAAAATTTAATTATAAATCCCGAAAGCTTGATAATGTATCCGGGCTTTCGGGATTTTTTTGGATTTTGGTAACATTATAACTAAATTAAGATGTCCCCCGCCTCTATAGGCGGCGGGTGACATTTAATTTTTTCAGTGGGAGTTCAATCTCCCACTGAAAACGTTGAATGACGCGGCTTTGCCGCTTATTGAAAAAATTATCAAAATCATTTGATTTTTGCTTTTTATTAGTTTTGTCACAGCTCGCCGGCTACTGCGCCGTTTTCATACCTTGTAGCCTTAACTTTAGCTATTTTGTGGCATAGGTTTGTTTCGGAGCTTGCCCTAACCTTAACATAATTGGTCATATGCCCCTCATATACTCCGGGCGATATTTCGCGCTCAAAAAGCACGGAATAGATTTTGCCCATACAGCTTTCTACATAGGTTTTGTGGAGCAATTTTGCATCTGCAATCATTTTTTTTGCACGATGCTCCCGCACTCTTTTTTCGATCTGATCGTCCATGTCGGCCGCTTTTGTACCTTTTCGCGGCGAGTAGGGGAACACATGCACCTCGCTGAACGCAATATCTTTCATAAATTGGAGTGATGTTTCAAAATCCTCATCCGTTTCACCGGGAAAGCCTGTTATTATATCGGTGGTTATTGCCGGATTGTCAAAGGCGTTTCTCAGTCTTTCCACGGCTTTTTTGTATTCGTCGGTTGTATATTTGCGGTTCATTCTTTTAAGGGTTTTGTCACATCCGCTTTGGAGAGATATATGAAAATGGTCGCAAATCTTGTCCATTTTGGATATTTCATGCACAAATTCATCGGTGAGTACCCGGGGCTCAACCGAACCCAGACGTATCCTTTTCACTGCGTCCACACAGTGCGCGGCTCTGACTGCATCAATCAGGCTTTTGCCCTCAAGGTCTCTGCCGTAGGAACCGATGTGTATTCCCGTGAGAACAATTTCCCTGTAGCCATTGGCGGCAAGGTCTGTTACTTCTTTGACAATGCTTTCTGTGGGTCTGCTTCTCACCGGACCTCTCGCATAGGGGATAATGCAATATGAGCAAAACTCACTGCACCCTTCTTCAATTTTTACAAAGGCTCTCGTTTTGTCCTCATAGGCAGAAATCCACATTTCTTCATATTCTCTTTGCTTCATAATATCTGTTATGTGATATTCGGGACTGCCGCTGCCGCCGATGTATTTTTCGGTAAGCTCCACAATACGGCTTCTGTCCTTTGTGCCGAGCACAAGACTAACACCCTGCAGCTTTTTTATTTCTTCGGGTGAAACCTGACTGTAGCATCCGACTACCACAATAACCGCATTGTGGTTTTTTTTGTGTGCCCTGCTTATCATTTGTCTTGATTTTCTGTCGCCGGTTCCGGTTACCGTGCATGTGTTTATGACATAAATATCGCTTATTTCGTCAAAGCTTTTTATTTTGTAGCCCTTGTTTTTAAAAAGTGTTATCATGGCTTCGGTTTCGTACTGATTGACCTTACAGCCCAGAGTGCAGAATGCAACTGATTTCATATGTAAAACTCCTTGAAAAATAATTGTAACATCAAATGGCAATAAGGGATATTCCTAATCAATGTATACCTTATCTTATTATACACTATTTACAAATATTTTCAAGTCCCATTTATTTGACTTGACATTTGATAAAATTAGTTGTATTATTGTATTGAAATTAAAGATGGATTGGTGCACATGCATCAGTCTCCGAAAGTCACAAGGAGGTAATATCATAATGAAAACATTCAGTGTAAAAATCGGCTCCATAGGCGATGTTAAAAATTTTGTAAACATTGTAGGTAAGTATGACTTTGATATTGATTTAATTTCCGACAGATATGTTGTAGATGCAAAATCAATCATGGGTATATTCAGTCTCGATCTCACAAAGCCCATCAATGTGCAGGTGCATAGTGACGATACCGAAGCTATCGAAGCAGAGCTTGCTCCGTATATGGCATAATAAAGGCTCTAAAAGCGCGGCTTATTTTTAAGCTGCGCTTTTTAAAAATCAAGGAGTGTGCAATATGGAGCATTTGTATAAGCCAAATGATTATGAAGCTAAAATTATAATCTTTTATGCTCTCAAAAATTTAAACAAAAGTCCGACATACACCATCCTCAGTGAAGTTGTCTCATCGGGTGCGGATATTCAGTATTTCGAGCTCCAGAGCTATCTTCAGGAGCTTGTGAGCATGAATAGCATCGAAGAGAACAAAATCGGTGACGAAACTGTATATATGCTCACCTCCCTTGGAGAGGATTACTATGATTTTTATAAAGACGAAATTATGCCCAGCGTGCAGGAGAAGATTCTGGAGGCGGCAAAGCGCATCAACAACGACAAAAGCGAAGCCAACAAAGTGTATGCCGACTATATTCCCATTAATGAAAACGAATATAAGGTAGTATGCGGAATTATAGAAAACAATGTAAAATTGCTTGATTTTGAAATGTATGCGGGAGCAAAAGATAAATCAAAAAAAATCTGCCGTTATTTCAAAGAGCATACCAACGATTTTTATATGAATATCGTAAGCTATCTTGAAGATAAAATTCAATAAAATTCGTATTATGAATTGACTCAATATGAATTTACTATACAGAAAGCAGGTACAAGCATGGCAAAAATTATTACAAAAGAAACCAAGCCCGGACCGGGTATTCCAAAAGACGAACCGGAAAAAAGACGTTTCTTTTTGTTTTTTGAAATTTTAGGTGAAAAGATAGGCAAGCTCATACAGCTAAATTTTATCTATACAATTTCACTCATTCCTCTTTTGACGGGTTTGTACTTTTCGGTCAGCTTAAACCGTGACCTGCAAAGCTTGGCAGACCTTACACGGATGCCGGTGTTTACCATCAATCCCGACTATATAAGTCTGATTATCATTGTGTTATCGGTGTTTATCACAGGTCCTGCCACGGCAGGGTTTGTATTTGTTCTGCGCAATATGCAACGCCGAGAACATGCATGGGTGTGGTCTGACTTTTGGGCGCAGTTTAAGAAAAATTACCTTCAGGGCGTTGCAATGGCAGCGATAGACATAGTGGCATACACGCTTCTTTATGTGGCTTTTAATTTTTATATGTTCATCATGCCCGAAGACATGCCGGAAACCGGCCTGATAATGCCTAAATTAGCGTCAGGCTTTATTGCGGCAATCACCATCGTTTTTACATGGGCGCATTATTATATCTACACAATGATGGTAACCTTTAAGCTTAGGCTTGACAAAATACTCAAAAATTCATTTGTTTTTGCCCTCGGTAAGCTTCCCAACAATATACTCATAACATTGGTGCTTGGTGCAATTCTTATCGGATGTCTTTATCTGTTTGTATTTTCGTCGATGGCGCTGGCACTTATTGTTGCATGTATTCTTTTGTCGCTCATGGGTTATGTGGTTGTGTTTATAACGTATCCGACCATAGATTCAAACATGATTCAGAGAGCTCAGAAGCAGACCAGAGTGCTTAATACCAAAGACATATAACTAAATTAAGATGTCCCCCGCCTCTATAGGCGGCGGGTGACATCTAATTTTTTCAGTGGGAGTTCAATCTCCCACTGAAAACGTTGAATGACGCGGCT
>JAEDEG010000023.1 GCA_016293435.1 Clostridia bacterium | reverse complement strand
ATTGTAATAATTTTTGTAAGGGAGCAAATAATAATGAAGATAATAGCTGTAAACGGCAGTCACAATAAAGACGGTAACTGCGCGTTTCTTATAAATACTGTTCTTTCCGATCTTGCCGATATGGGCGCAGATACTGCGGTATACAGTGCCCACGAGGCAATTGAAGACTGCGCCACACCGTTTTGCACCGCGTGCACATCGCCCTGCGCCAAGGTATGCTACGGCAAAAAGCTTACTCACCTTTTTGACGAAATGAAAAGAGCCGATGCCATTATTTTTGCAAGTCCGGTTTACTTTGGCACAATGAGTGCACAGCTTAAATGCCTTTTTGACAAAACCAGAGATATTCGTGCGAGCAACGCTTTGCTTGGCAAGCTTGGTTTGGCAATGTCATGCGGTGCGTCCAAATATGGCGGTCAGGAAAAAACCGTTGCCGCAATTCATGACTGCATGCTGGTAGACGGCATGACAATAGTAGGGCCTTCTGCATCATCGGGTGCAGGGCATATGGGTGTGTGTGCTCAAAAAAATGCCTGCGATGATGAATTTGCAATTTCGAGGGCTCATTTGGCGGCTCAGCGAATATACGAAGAACTAACCAAAAACCATTAGAAATTATCATTTTTTACATATATCGGAGGTGTAGACTTGTGAACATTCGTGAGCAAAGAGAACAGCAGGAGGCTCTGCTTTTGTCAGACATGGCAGCTTTTTCAGCCAATAGCAAAGGCAGACGTGTGCCCGAAGAAAAATGCAGTCTGCGCACAGAGTTTGCTCGCGACAGAGACCGCATTATTCACAGCAAAGCCTTTAGAAGGCTCAAACACAAAACTCAGGTTTTTATTTCTTTGGATAATGACCATTTCAGAACTCGCTTAACTCATACCCTTGAGGTGTCGCAGATTGCTCGCACCATTGCACGAGCACTTTGTCTCAACGAAGACCTTGCCGAAGCTGTGGCAATGGGGCACGATCTTGGTCACACGCCCTTTGGTCATTCGGGAGAGCGCGCTCTCGATATGCTATCCGTATGCGGTTTCAAACACTATGAGCAGAGCCTGAGGGTGGTTGACGTGCTCGAAAAAAACGGCGAGGGTATGAATCTTACCTATGAGGTGAGAGACGGTATTGTATCACACACGGGTGACAATCTTGCATGCACCCAAGAGGGTATTGCCGTAAAATTTGCCGACCGTATTGCCTACATAAATCACGATATAGACGATGCCGTGCGTGCCGGCGTTATAAAGGCCTCCGATATTCCATCAGAGCTTTTATCCGCTCTTGGCAATACCAATTCCGAACGCATTGATAACCTCATTTGTGATTTGGTATACACAAGCCTGAAAAACAAACGTGTTTCAATGAGTCCCCAGACCGAAAAAAATATGCTTTTGCTTCGAAGCTTTATGTTTGAAAATGTGTATAATGCAATGTCGGTTCGAGATTCGCAGTCATATATGGTTATCGAAAAGCTCTATGGGTATTTTTTGTCTCATACCGAAAAGCTGCCCGATGAATATAAGCATCTTCTTTGCGATTGGGAGCCGAATGTGGTTGTTTGTGACTATATTGCCGGTATGACAGACAACTATTGTGTAAATTTGTTCAATGAGCTTTTCATGCCAATTAAATAATAATGCACAAAATAAGTGAGCAAAATACCTACTTTGTTTTGCAAAGAATAGAAAAGAGATGTACGAAAAAGGGTTTGGTCGTTAAATGTCGAAAGCCTTTTAGTGAAGTTTTATGAAAAAGGAAGGGTTCCGATGCCGCTTTTTCCGGATTATATAATACGCGAAGTCGCAGAAAAAAATGATATATACGATGTTGTCTCGCAGACAGTATCCCTCAAAAAGACCGGAAGCTCCTACATTGGCCTGTGTCCTTTTCATAACGAAAAAACCCCCTCTTTTTCAGTTTCACCGAGGCGCGGAATATTTAAATGCTTTGGATGCGGTGAGGGCGGCGACGTTATCGGATTTGTCATGAAAAATGAAAATCTGACCTTTTATGAAGCAGTTTCGCGGCTTGCCCAAAGAGCAAACATTCAGCTGCCCGAGATCAAACAAAAAGACGCAGAGCAAGCCAAACGACGAAAAGAAAAATCCGACCTTCTTCATGCCATAAATAAAGACAGTGCCGAATTTTTTTATAACAATATAAAGCAGTCTCCTCAGGCGGTAGAATATTTCAAAAAGCGTCAGCTCGATGCCCGCGTAGTAAAAGCCTTTTGGCTCGGCTACGCTCCCGACGGATGGACAAGCCTTTTTGACTATCTCAAAGACAAGGGCTACACAGAGAGCGACATTTATGATGCCGGTCTCATCCGCCGTCACGAGTCGGGCAGATACTACGACTATTTTCGTAATCGAATAATGTTTACCATATTTGACGCCAATTCAAATATTATAGGCTTTGGCGGCAGAGTTCTTGACGACAGCAAGCCAAAATATCTCAATTCGCCAGATTCTTCACTCTTCAGTAAGAGTAAAAATCTGTATTCATTCAATGTTGCCCGTCATTCCAAAAAGCCGTTTGTCATTCTTTGCGAGGGCTATATGGATACAATTGCCCTTGTCACAGCCGGCTACGACAACACAGTGGCAACTCTCGGCACGGCAATTGGCGAACATCAGGCAAGGCTTTTGGCAAAGAATTTTGACGAGGTTGTAATATGCTACGACAGCGATCAGGCGGGCAGAACAGCCACCAACAGAGCAATAACGGTTTTGCGTTCTCAAAGCAAGCTCAAAATTTCGGTTTTGGATTTAAAAGCAAAAAAAGACCCGGACGAATTTATAAAAACCTACGGCAAAGACCGCTTTGATATGCTGCTTGCGGCACGAAAACCGGATATGGAGTATTTAATTGATTATTTTGGGGAAAACTATAATCTGAAAAAATCCAACGAAATATTAAGCTATATAGCCGATCTTTCAGAGTATTTGAAGCTTGTTCCCACTCAGATTGAGCTGGACGTATATGCCAACATTATTTCGGAAAAAACGGGTGTTCAGACATCTTCTATCATAGCCCAAGCGGGCATGCGAAAGTCAGGTGCTACAAGCAAGCTCGACAGTACCAATACCGATGTGATAAATGTAGTGAACAAGGGCTCGCTTCCCACAAACAGCAAAGAGTATCTCGACAAAACAAGAGCGCTTCTTTTGAGCACTTTGTTTTATGACAGCAAACTGTTCGAAAATTATCGTCATCAGCTCGATATATCCATGTTTGAAAGCTCTATTCACCGTACCATATTTGCATACATAGACGAATGCTTCAAAAAAGGTGAAAAGGTGTCAAACACAATGCTTCTTTCAAGGTTTGAAACCAAAGAAGAAATTAACGCCGTGTCAGGTATTCTTGCAATGGATGTTCAGTCAGACGATACCGCTCACGCTGTGAGCGATTATATAAATCAGATTAAACAGAAAGCGGGTCCCGAAATGGCTCTGCAGCTAATGAAAGAGGGAAAGATTTCTCTGGAAGAATTTAATAAAATGATTAATAACAAAGGATAAGAAAGGGGTAGTGACATGAGTAATAACAATCAGGAAGTGCCTGCCGAAAACAAAAGCCTTATTATTAAAAAGTTAATAGAAACAGGTAAAAAGAAGGGTGTGCTCAGCTATAAAGAGATAATGGATACCTTAGAGAAGATTGACCTGAGTGTCAGACAAATCGAAAAGGTATACGAAACTATCGAGGCAGCGGGTATAGAGCTTGTAGAGGATTTTGACAAAGAGCTCGCAGAAATTCAGTCCACCGGGGAGGAGAAAATTGATATTTCTGTCCCCGAGGGCATAGGACTTGATGATCCCGTCAGAATGTATCTCAAAGAAATCGGTAAGGTGCCGCTTTTATCTGCTCAAGAAGAAATTGAGCTGGCAGAGAGAATGCACGAGGGTGACGAAAGAGCAAAAAAACGTCTTGCAGAGGCAAACCTTCGTCTTGTTGTGAGTATAGCCAAAAGATATGTGGGCAGAGGAATGCTGTTTCTCGATTTGATTCAGGAGGGTAATCTGGGTCTTATTAAGGCTGTGGAAAAGTTTGACTACACCAAGGGCTATAAGTTCAGTACCTATGCCACATGGTGGATAAGGCAGGCAATTACCCGTGCCATAGCCGACCAGGCGCGTACAATTCGTATACCCGTTCATATGGTCGAAACCATCAACAAGCTTATCAGAGTGTCACGTCAGCTTTTGCAGGAGCACGGACGTGAGCCTCACGTTGATGAAATTGCCCGCGAAATGAATATGAATGAAGACAGAGTACGCGAAATTATGAAAATTGCTCAGGAACCCGTATCTCTCGAAACTCCTATCGGTGAAGAGGAAGACAGCATTCTCGGTGATTTTATTCCCGATGGCGATGCTCCGGCACCGTCTGAGATGGCTGCATTTACACTTCTCAAGGAGCAGCTTATGAATGTTCTCGACACTCTGACCCCCAGAGAAGCCAAGGTTCTCAGGCTTCGCTTTGGCCTTGATGACGGCAGAGCCAGAACTCTCGAGGAGGTAGGTCGCGAATTTAAAGTAACCCGTGAAAGAATACGTCAGATAGAAGCCAAAGCTCTCCGCAAGCTTCGTCACCCCAGCCGAAGCAAAAAACTCAAGGACTTTTTAGAATAAAATGAATCACAAAACAGCCGAGAAAATCATTATGTTTTTCATCGGCTTTCTTGCAATTGCGGCAGTCGGCAAAATACTCTGTCTCAGAACAGACCCGCCTGCAATAAGGGTTTCGGATTCGGAGTATTATTCGGCCAAGGAGATAACCGTTGCTGTTTCGGGAGAGGTCAAAAACAGCGGTACATATAAGGTTGCCGCGGGCACTTCGCTCCATGAGCTCCTCTATCTTGCGGGAGGTATAAAAGACGATGCCGACCCCGAATCGGTGGATCCGGACAGTATTCTTTATGAGGACTGCAGCATTAACGTGGGTAAGCTTAGCGATTATGAGCTCAAAGCAAAAAAGGCATTGCAAAAGCCGAACGTCAATAACAAGTGCAACATAAACACTGCATCTGCCACGGAGCTTGCAATGCTTGACAAAATAGGAGAGAAAACGGCGGAAGATATCGTGAGATACAGACAGGAGCACGGAAGCTTTCAAGCTATAGAAGATATAAAGAAGGTAAAAGGAATCGGCGAAAAAACCTATGCTTCTATCAAGGATTTTATAACAGTAGAATAATTTTTGGGTTAAAGGAATGGTTAATATATGAAAATTTTAATTGTAGATGACGAAAAATTGCTTGTAAAGGGTATGAAATTTAATTTTGAGCAGGAAGGATATATTGTCGAAACAGCCTATGACGGCGAAGAAGCACTAAGGCTTGCCCGTGACAAAAACCTCGATATAATTATTCTCGATCTTATGCTGCCCAAAATCGACGGTCTGACTGTATGTCAGAAAATCAGAGAATTTTCCAATATTCCAATAGTTATGCTCACAGCCAAAACCGAAGATATGGACAAAATTCTCGGTCTTGAATACGGAGCAGACGACTATATAACAAAACCTTTTAATATTTTGGAGCTTAAAGCGAGAGTAAAGGCAATAATGCGCCGTGTAACTCCCGTTGCTCCCCGGGGCGACCGCACCAAGGTGCGTGTTGGCTCTGTAGAGATAGACTACAACCAAAGAAAAATCACAATCGATGGCAAAACCACCGACCTCACAGCCAAAGAATTTGACCTCATGGATCTTCTCACCGCCAATCCCGGGAGAGTATATTCCAGAGACAATCTCCTTGACCTTATATGGGGCTACGATTATCCCGGTGATGCACGCACAGTTGATGTTCACATAAGACGTCTTCGTGAAAAAATAGAGCCCAATGCGGCAGAACCTAAATATTTGCTTACCAAGTGGGGAGCTGGTTATTATTTTAATGAAAATTAAAAAACGCTTTAACGGATTTAGCAGTATAACTACTCGCCTGGTTGTTACATACTTTATTATAATGCTTATCAGCCTTTTGCTTTTCGGATACTATATTCTCACCTCAATGAAAACCTATATGTACGGCGACGAAAAGCTTAGAGTAACCACAATGTCCAATATGGTAGCAAGCTTTGCCATGGAATATTTTGATGAAAGCGGTGTTCTCGACAGAGAAGGATTTGACCGCTTTTTAAGGGATGTGCATTTGGATTCTCAAATGAGGGTAATGGTTTTGGGAAAAGACATAACCGTGCTCTATGATTCACAAAACAACCGCAACCTCATGGGCACAGCTCAGGTAAGACCCTCTGTGCTCACCGCCATAAACGGCACCGACGGATATATGGAATACGATACCGACAGCGATTATATGACTCTTGATGCATCAGCACCCATATTTGATTCAGACGGAAACGTAATCGGTGTTGTAAATATTGTGTATGTGCCGGAGACTACGGGCAAATTTTTGGGCGCAATACTCACCGAGATGACATTTCTTATAATCATCATATCCTTGCTTGTGGGCATTATAATTTTTGTTGTTGCCAACCTTGTTTCCAAGCGTATTGTAGATTTTACCTCCAAAATCACATCCATGAGTGATGACGGTATTCTTGACGAAAAGCTGGATATTTCGGGTCATGACGAAATATCTCGTCTCGGTGAAGCCTTCAATACAATGAGTGAAAAGGTGGTAACCTTAGAGCAGCAGAGGGTGCAGTTTGTTGCCGATGCTTCCCATGAGCTCAAAACTCCGCTCAGCTCCATAAAGCTCATGGCAGATTCTATTTTGCAGACTCCCGATATCAGTGTTGATTATGTAAGAGAGTTCATGAATGATATGAACAACGAGGTTGACAGGCTAAACCGTATTGTCAACAAGCTTTTGTATATAACCAAAATGGATGTGCAAAGCGGCAACGACGACAAAAATATTCAGCGCATATGCCTTAATGATATAATGCAGGGTATAGAAAAAAATCTTCAGCCGGTGGCAAAAAAGGCGGATATTTCATTGGTGTTCAGTACTCCCGGAGAGATTTTTGTTATGGCAAATAAGGATATTCTCTGGCAGGGTATTTACAATATTGTTGACAACGCCATAAAATATACCGATACCGACGGTTATGTTCTTGTTGCAATGGAGCAGACCGACGGCAAGGTTATAATAGAGGTAAGAGACACCGGCGTGGGCATAGCTCCCGAGGATGTAAGCAAAATTTTTGACAGGTTTTACCGCGTGGACAAGGCAAGAGCCAGAGAAACCGGAGGTACCGGGCTCGGTCTTTCCATTGCCCTTGCCGCAGTAAAATATCATAACGGTCAGATAGATGTAATAAGTGAACCGGGCAAGGGCTCCACCTTTAAAATCATTATTCCCGATTTGCTCACTTCGCCAAAGGAGGAGACAGAATGAAACGCTTTTTAACAACTATTCTTCTTGTTCTTATGTCCGCTTTTTTGCTTTGCGGATGCTCGGGTGAAGCTCCCTATGACCAAAGAACCGTACTGCTGTATTTCACCAATTCGTCTCACGATGGCTTGGTATATGAAACTTCAAACATTTCAAAGGCCGAATATATGAATGTTGAGGGTCTTGTAGGGCTTGTGCTCGACGAGCTTTTTGCAGGTCCATCGGGCACCGAATGCTTTTCGGTTATTCCAAAGGGGATGAGTGTCAGAGGCGTTTCAATTTCATCTTCGGAGAACGGCACGGTAAATGTTGACCTCAGCGGTGATTTTTACAATAGCCTGAAAAAATCTCGCTATGCCTCAGATGAACTCCTTGCACGCTATTCGATAATATGCACGCTATGTCAGTTTGATGAAATCAAAAAGGTTAAGCTCTATATAAACAGGGAGGATCTCAGGAATAACTACGGAGAGGGGGATATCGTAGCTCCAATGGGCAGCGAAAGTGTCCTCATGAACTCACCCTCCAGCGTAGAGACTCAAACAGAAAAATTTGTAACTCTCTATTTTACCGATAAAGACGGCAAAAAGCTTTATCCCGAGACTCGCAAGGCAACCATGACCGACAACAGCATAGAAAAAACAATTGTAAACGAATTAATACGAGGTCCTGTGTCCGACGACCTTGAAAGAACAATTGATCCCGATACAGAGCTTGTGAGTGTAGAAACTGCCGAGGGAATTTGCTTTGTAAACTTCGCATCGGGCTTTATGTCAAATATTCAAAGCGGCTCCGATGAGGAAAAAACAGCCCTATATTCAATAGTAAATTCACTTACTCGGCTCGATTCGATAGAAAAGGTTCAGGTTTTAATTGATGGCAAAAAGCCTGAAAACGATGCACATCAGCTTTTTTCCAATCCAATTGAAAGAAATGTGTATATAATCGAAGAAAACGAAAAATAAAAACAAACGGCTCAAGGCTTGTTTCGCCCTTGAGCCGTTTGTTTTTTATTTTAGATATTTATTTTACTTTGCCCACTGCAATGCCTTCGTATTCATTCAAAAAGTTTTCTGCCGCCTTTGTCATATATATGCTGATTCTCGAATCCTTGAAGCTGAACACAAAGCCTGCATTGCCGAAATATTTGTCTATAATCTGCACCTTTATTCTGAGCTTTTTATCTTCTGCCCAGTCGGCTGAGCATGCACAGTCATAATAATTGCCGGGCTCAAATTCGGTGGCAACCATATCCGAATAACCCTCCTCGGGAAATTTGCCAAACTCGTTGTATCCGATACCGAAAACAAGCTTTTTTTCGCCCTGCTTGTTTTTGTATGAAAGAGTACCTTTTTTGCCTTCAAAATCAAAGCGGACATATTCTATATTCATCGGATTGCTTTCGAGCTCATAGACTTTGCCGTTTATTTCATTCACAAACGGATTGTCACGGTTTTCGGTCAAATGGAACAATTCGCCGCCCTCTATATGCCTGCATAGCTCTTCGTAGCTTTTTTCGTCTTCGGGCAGCTCTTTGTCCGACATACATCTCACTATACCTTTGTAAAGCTCGTGATACAATATCGTTCTTGTGGTTGGTGAATACGACTGGTTGTCGGAGTTTATTATAAAAATAAAATCCTTTTCGGGAATACAAATTGCAAATTGGTCACCCATTCCCACAAAGGCAAAGCCGTTGTCGGGAGCCATCCATATTAGATATCCATATCCAAAATCTTCAAATGCCGTGTGCCCCATAGCACTGTTGTCTACAAGCTTTGAGGTTGCAGCTTCGAGATATTCGCGGCTCATATACTGCTTTGAGTTCCATTTGCCCTTGTTCATTACAAAGCGTGCAAATATAAGCAGATCCCTTGCAGTGCACATAACACCCGAATCACCAAAGGAGTGACCTCCCGGTACCTTCAGGCAGTATGCATCCGGCGAAAAGCCCATTTCAAGCAGTGCCTTTTCTTTTATATATTCCAAAAACGGCTTTCCGGTAACCTTTTCCACAATCACTCCGAGCATATATGATCCCGGACTGTCATATTCAAAAAGGGTACCGCATATTTTGTCGCTCGGCTTTCTGAAATATACCTCCGTGCGATCCTTTGTGCCGGTTCCAAACCACCAAATTCCACATTGCATGCTTGTTTCCATTGTCAAAAAATCTTTTATGGTACATTCTCTCAGCTTGTCGTCAGTATATTCATTCAGATATTCGGAAAAATAGTCTACAAATTTGTCGTCAAGAGAAAGCAGCCCATCGTCTGCTGCCATACCGACAGCAATTGATACAAAGCTCTTGCTCACAGAATACATACGATGCTTAAAATCCTTGTGAAAGGGCTTGTAATACATTTCTGCAAAGATGTTTTCGCCTTTTGCCATAATTATGCTGTGGGTGCAGGCGTTGTAGCTTTCCAGTGTTTTAATAAAATTCAACACATTTTTTGAGGATATTCCCGCTTTTTCGGGGGTTATTGTTTTAAAATTCATTATAAAAAGGCTCCTTTACAGCATTGACACATACGATTTTTCAAATCAAAGCACGCTCAGGTCGTAAGTGCCGAGATACTTTTTGGTGTTTTCTGTCATTTCCTTAAACAGCTTCTTTGCATCCTCCATTGAGCATGTAACCAAAGGATCGTTAACAAACAAATTAAAAATTGCGGTAACGTCTCTGTTTGCGATGGCGGTGTCAAGCATTTGCTGCTGTGCACATATTCTTGATACCATTGCATATATCGATTGGGGAACTTCTCCCGCCATAACCGGTGTAATATCGTTTGAACGAAATACCGCGTTTGATTCAACAACCGCGCCAAGGGGTAGGTTTGGAATCTGACCGATGTTTGGCACGTTTACGTTTGTAACCAGTTCGCACAAGCCGAGCAGTGCTCTTATTTGGTTAACTCCCTCTTCACCTGTTCCATTGATTTTAACATTTTCTTTTCCGCTTCTGAGGTCTTCACTTTTTTGCAGACGGTCTTTGAGATCCTTTTTTCTCCACGACACGGGAGTTAGAGAGAAGCCCCAGCTTTTAACTGTTTCGGGGTCTTTAAGATACCATTTTCCCTCGCAGAATTCTGCAAGATGTCTGTCGCCGGCAGCAGCAATGACTCCATATCTTCTGAAAAGGTCAAATTTAACCTTTTGGCAGGAGGCAAAGTGATTGTTCATCCAGTTTGATTCAAGATTTTCGGTATAGCCGGTTTGTGCATATTTTTCTGCAAATTTTTTATATATGGGATAAAGATCCATATCCTTGTATGTAGCCTTTGTAATCCATGTAAAGTGATTAACCGCAAGGGGATTAACCTTAATTTCGTGTCTTTCAACATTTTCGATTCCGCACACTGATTTGAGCGCCTCGGCAAGCACTGTCTGAGTGCCAAACACCTCGTGGCAGCATCCGAAAGCCTTGATTTTTGGAAATACTCTGTAGAGAGTTTTTATGCACAATGTCATGGGGTTTGTATAGTTGATTACCCATGCATCGGGGCAGTATTTTTTCACATTTTCGGCTATTTCTTCTATCATGGGCATTGTTCTCATTGCTCTCACAATGCCTCCGGGACCCGAGGTATCACCTACCGACTGATAGATGCCGTACTTTTCGGGGGCGTGCACATCCGATTCCATTTCGTCAAATGTGCCGGGAAGAATTGAAATTATAACAAAATCCGCATCGGTGAGAGCCTCGCCGACAGCTTCGACCGCATGGTAGTTCCATACAGATTTTGCACCCTCGGCACTGTTAAATTTGTTGCCGATAATTTCGTTGTGCTTTGCAGCTTCAAAATCAATATCATAGAGGTATACATCACCCGAAATATCGCTGCAGGAAGCAAGGTCGCTCATAAGCCCCCATGCCCAGCCTCTCGAGCCTCCGCCCACATAGGCAATTTTCAGGTTTTCCGCTTTGTTTCCATTAAAGTTCATTATAGTCACTCCTAATTTTTTGTTTATTGTACTTGATTATGATAAAATCTACAATAATATTACCTCTTATTAGTCTTGTTTTCCTTGAAAATATTGTCAAATTACCATAAAACAAGAAAATATTGTTGATTTATGCGCTGCAATGTTGTATAATATAGCCGGCAGGTGATATTATGGCTGTATACAAAGATGAAAAGATAGAATTTGTACAGTGGAAGTTACATAAAATGCCCGATAAAATGTCTTGTGCTCACTATCACAACAAGCATGAGCTCTATTATCTCGAAAAGGGCAGAACCAAATATTTTATAGGAAGCAAAATTTTTGTTTTAAGACCCGGAGACATTGTTTTTGTTCCCAAGGGTGTTTTTCATCAGACCGACAGCTATGGCACCGGTATTAATGTAGAGAGGTTTTTGCTGTCTTTTGATGACGATTTTGTGGGAGAAGAATACCGGAAGTATATAGACGAACTCAAAAATGACAACCATGTCCGTTTCAAACGTGATATGATGTACAAAATAGGTGAAATTTTTCGCAAAATAGAGCACGAGGATTTTATGCACTCAAAGGGCTATTCCGAAATGGAAAGCATATATTTAAAAGAGCTTCTTATTCTTATATCGAGGCACCGAATATGCGGTGACAGTGTAGGGCTCAGCCCGTCTTATTCCATAATTCAGGATGCAGCAACCTACATAAGCAATAACTACGATTCCGATTTGTCTCTCGGCTTTTTGGCCGAAAGATTTGCAATGAGCCCGAGCCATTTTTCCAAGCAGTTCAAAAGCGTTACCGGAATAGGGCTCAACGAATACATAAATATATCAAGAATATCTGTGGCAGAAAAGCTTCTTATCAAAACCGATATGCCCATTACAGACATAGCAACCAGATGCGGATTTAACGACAGCAACTATTTTGCAGCCGTGTTCAAAAAGCTAAAGGGCATTACTCCCAAAAAATATTCGGTACTTTGCAAGGAATAATCCGGCTTTGATATGTGCAAAATGACTATAAAACCGGATTTTTGTGTTAAATAATTACATAAGTGGTAAAATACTTAAAATTTACAAAAAAACTGCTTGCAATTTCTTGCTGTTTGTGATAATATAAATATAGTAAATACAGACATTGTAATGAGAGTGGGTGATGCGCCCACTCTTTTGTATTAGTTACAGTGATTTTTGAAAGGAATGATGAAATGGCAGGCACAAAGGTTACCGATGCGGTATTTAAGATTGCCGAGCCCATAGCTCTGGCAAATGATTGCTTTGTCGATGAGGTCGAATTTAAAAAAGAAGGGACCGACTATGTATTGCGTATCATTGTTGATGTTGATGATTCTCACGAGGGCGGAGTGTCTATCGACCAGTGCGAAAGCGTGAGCAGAGCACTCAGTGATGCTTTGGATGAAGCAGACCCCATATCTCAGGCATACATGCTCGAAGTGTCGTCACCCGGTATTGACAGAGAGCTCAAAAAAGACAGCCACTTTGAACGTTTTATGGGGCGCGATGTTGATGTAAAGCTCTATAAGCCTCTTTTGGGCAGCAAGCTCCATACCGGAAAGCTCGTTGCATATTCCGGCAATTCATTCATGGTGGAGATTAACGGAAAACCCACAGAAATTCCCATGAGCGATGCCGCTTCAGTCAGACTTTCAATTATTTGGTAATATACAGAAAGGAATGGTCAAAAAAATGAACAGCGAATTTTTAACAGCATTGAACGAAATTGAAAAAGAAAAAAATATCAGCAAAGACATTTTGCTCGATGCAATTGATGCTGCCCTTGTATCAGCATACAAAAGAAACTACAATACCAATCAGAACAATGTTACGGTAAATATCGACAGAGACACCGGTACGGTTAAGGTTTTTGTAAGCAAAGAGGTTGTCGAGGAGCTGCAAGATCCTCTTTGTCAGATTTCTCTCGATGATGCAAGATCCATCAGCGGCAGCTATGAGCTCGGAGATATTGTAAACATCGAAGATACCCCTGCCGCCTTTGGCAGAATTGCCGCTCAGACAGCAAAGCAGGTTGTACTTCAGCGAATCAAAGAAGCTGAGAGAAACATTATATATGACGAATTTTCCGAAAAAGAGCACAAGGTTGTTATTGGTACAATACAGAGAATAGAAAAGAAAAACATCTATCTCGACATAGGTAAAACCGAAGCATATCTTGCACCGGGCGAGCAGGTTCCCGGTGAGGTTTACGAATTTCACAAGCGTCTTAAGGTATATGTTACCGAGGTTAAAAAGACCACCAAGGGCACTGTTGTCAGCGTGTCGCGCACACGTCCGGCTCTTGTTGCAAAGCTTTTTGAAGAAGAAATCCCCGAAATTGCCGACGGCATTGTAGAGGTTAAGAGCGTTTCGAGAGAAGCAGGCTCCCGCACCAAGATTGCAGTTTGGTCAAACGACAAAAATGTAGATGCCATCGGTGCATGTATAGGTGCCAAGGGTATAAGAGTTCAAAATATTGTCGATGAGCTCGGCGGAGAAAAAATTGACATTGTACGCTACAGCGAAGACCCCGGCGAGTTTATCCGTGCAAGTCTTAATCCTGCAGAGGTAATAAATCTTGAGGTCAATACCGAGCAAAGAGAAGCTCACGTTGTAGTTCCGTTCCATCAGCTTTCTCTTGCTATAGGAAAAGAGGGGCAGAACGCACGTCTTGCCGCAAGACTCACCGGCTACAAAATAGACATCAAGAGCGATGCCGAATAAGGCGGTTTCAGACTATGGCACGCAACGAAAAAAATACCCGCATGTGTGCAGGCTGCAGAAAGCGGCAAAATCGCTCGGCGCTTGTTCGCGTGTGTAAATCAAAGGATGGCAGCTTTTGTATCAATACATTCCCGTCACACACAGAGGGCAGGGGAGTGTATGTTTGTCCCGATCAAAAATGCATTGAAAATGCCCTGAAGCGCAAAAGCTTTTCGCGGAGCTTCAAATGTGAATTGCCGTCCTCTATAGCGCAGGATTTAAGGGATTTTGCAAAATCCCGGAGTTTGGAGTGATGTTATTGTGAACAAAGCAATGGGTCTTTTAGGCCTTGCCAAAAAGGCGGGGAGAGTTTCGTCGGGAGAGTCAGCCTGCAAAGAGGCGGTTCGGTTCGGCTCTTCACATCTTATAATTTTGGCACAGGATGCAAGTGCCAACACAACCAAAAATATAACAGACAGCTGCAAATATTATGAGGTGCCCTATGTTACAATCGGTACAAAAGAAAGCCTGGGCGCTGCAATCGGCAATGCGTACAATGCGGTTGTTTCCGTAAACGATGACGGTTTTGCAGCCGGAATATTAAAGCATATTCAAGTAAATATTAAGGAAGGTGAGTGATTTATATGGCTAAGGTTAAAAATAACAATCCAAGAGTACATGAAATCTCTAAATATATCAATGTATCAAGCAAGGAGCTCATTGCACTTCTTGCCGATTATGGCGTAGAGGTCAAAAATCATATGACTACCCTCGAATATGAGGATATAGACATTATTCTTACAACATATCTCAATAAATATGACAGAGGCGACACAATAGAAGAATACTATGCTTCTCTCAAAAAAGAAAAAGACGAAGAAGCAGCCAAAAAAGCTAAAAAAGAGGGGAAACCCGTCCAAGCAAAAGAGCCTGAAGCTCCGGCTGCGGCAGAAGAAGAAATCGACATTGCAAGTCTCGAAATCAAAAAGGAGAACAACCGTAAGGTTGTAGACACACGTCAAAACAATGTTGACCTCGAAAAATTGGATACCGGCAAGATTGAACAGCTTGTCGACATTGATAAGGTAGAGGGCAAAACTCAGAAAAAGCAAAAAATCAAAAAGAATAACAATTCTGTCAAAAAGCCCGAAAAAGAAATTCATAATACCTCCAAAAAGAAAAAAGAAGTTGTAAAAGACGAAGGACCCAAGGTGGTTTTAGTGCCTGATGAAATTTCCGTTGCCGAAATTTCCGAAAGGATGGGAATACCCGCAACCAACGTTGTCAAAAAGCTTTTTGAAATAGGTATTATGGCTACCATAAGCCAAAATATTGATTTTGATACAGCAGCTCTCATCGGTGAGGATCTTGGGTTCAAAATCGAAAAAGAGATTATTGTTACCGATGAAGACCGACTTTTCAATGATGTTGAAGACGCACCCGAGGACCTCGAGCCACGTTCACCCGTTGTTGTTGTAATGGGTCACGTTGACCACGGCAAAACCTCACTTCTCGATGCAATCCGCAATACCAATGTCATTGCCAAGGAGGCGGGCGGTATCACTCAGCATATAGGTGCCTACCGCGTGAGAGTGGGAGACAAAAAGATTACCTTCCTCGATACTCCCGGTCACGAAGCTTTTACGGCAATGCGTATGAGAGGTGCTCAGGTTACCGACATAGCCATTTTAGTGGTTGCGGCAGACGACGGTATCATGCCGCAGACGGTTGAGGCTATTAACCACGCCAAGGCTGCAGGTGTTACAATTATTGTTGCAATCAACAAGATTGACAAAGAGGGAGCAAACCCCGACCGTATCAAGCAGGAGCTCACAGAATATGATCTTGTTCCCGAGGAATGGGGCGGAAGCACTATTTGTGTTCCTATTTCTGCCAAATTCAATCAAAATATAGAGGAGCTTCTCGAAATGGTAACTCTTGTTGCCGATATGAAGGAGCTCAAGGCAAACCCCAACAGAAGAGCAAAGGGTACGGTTATAGAAGCACGTTTGGATAAGGGCAGAGGCCCCGTTGCAACTGTTCTTGTTCAAAACGGTACCCTCAAAGCAGGCGATGTTATTGTGGCAGGTACTTCTGTGGGCAGAATAAGAGCTATGCTCGACGACAGAGGCAACAAAACCAAAAAAGCAGGCCCGTCTGTACCGGTTGAAATTACCGGTCTCAGTGAGGTTCCCGAGGGCGGCGATATTTTCTATGCTGTAGATGATGAACGAAAGGCGAGAGAGGTTGTCGAAAAGAGAAAACAGAAGATAAAAGAGGATTCTATAAATTCAAGAACTGCCGTATCTTTGGACGATTTGTTCAACCAGATTCAGCAGGGTGATGTGAAAGACCTCAATATTATTGTTAAGGCCGATGTTCAGGGCTCGGTTGAGGCTGTAAAGCAATCTCTTTCCAAGCTGTCAAACGAAGAAGTCAGAGTCAACTGTATTCACGGCGGTGTCGGCGGTGTTACCGAATCGGACGTTATGCTTGCAGCTGCATCAAACGCTATTATAGTAGGCTTCAATGTCAGACCTGCAGGCGGTGCAATGGATTCTGCAAAGCTAAACGATGTTGATGTCAGATTCTACCGCGTAATTTATCACGCAATCGAAGAAATCGAAGCTGCCATGAAGGGTATGCTTGCACCCAAATTCAAAGAGGTTTTACTCGGCCATGCCGAAGTGAGAAGCGTATTTAAGGTAAGCGGTGTCGGCGCAATTGCCGGCGGTTATGTTAAGGACGGCAAAATTTCGCGTAATTCACAGCTTAGAATTGTGCGTGACAATATCATTATCCACGAGGGCGTGCTGTCAAGCCTTCGTCGCTTCAAGGATGATGTCAAAGAGGTTTCGGCGGGATACGAATGTGGTATCGGTATTGAAAATTACAACGATATTAAAGAGGGCGATGTTATCGAATCCTTTGTTATGGAGGAAATACAGGCCTGATTTGTGAAAGGTAAGGTGATTTTCGTGGCAAACAACAGAATTGAAAGAATAAAGGAAGAATATAAGCGTGAGCTTGCCTCGATTCTAAGAGAAATTAAGGATCCGCGTCTTTCTCCCATGGTCAGCGTGATTGCTGCAGAAATAACCAAGGATCTCAAATATGCCAAGGTTTATGTGAGTATAATGGGGTCAGATACTGAAAAAACCGACTCCATGGCTGCACTCAAAAGTGCTACCGGATTCATAAAGAGAGAAATAGGCTCAAGACTCAATCTAAGAGCCGTTCCTCAGCCTACTTTTGTATTGGATAATTCAATTGATTACGGTGCGCACATAAATGATCTCATAAAAAAGATTAATGAAAAATAACGGTGATTACTATGCATACAGCAAAGCAAATTGCAAATTTTTTGAAAGACCACAATAATTATATCATAATTCCCCACAGAAGTCCCGACGGCGACTGCCTCGGTTCGTCGTCGGCGCTTCTTCTGGCGCTCCGCTCCCTGGGCAAAAACGCGGCAATAGTCCTTCCCTCGCCAATATCGCACCGCCATGAATTTATATGGGATTCGTCTTACGAAAAAGTTGACTTTAAATGTGAAACGGCAATTTCTGTGGATGTGGCGGCAGACGATATGATGCTGGGTCTTTATGAAGAAATTTATCAAAAGGCTGATTATCGGATTTGTATTGACCATCATACCACAAATCCGGGCTTTGGTTCTCTTAATTTTGTAGACGGCAAGGCGGCCGCCGCCGGGGAGCTTGTTTATCAGATAATTGTAGAGCTCGGGGTAGAAATGACAAAAGATATTGCGGAGAGGATTTTTGTTTCCATAGCCGACGATACCGGTGCTTTTCAATATTCCAATACAACTGCCCGCACCCACATGATTGTGTCATCACTCTATGATGCCAACATAGATTCAGACAGTATAATGCGCAAGCTTTTTGCTACTCATACCGTTGCAGAGCTCAATCTGCTCAAATTTGTCACTGCACGCATGGAATATCACTGTGGCGGCAAGATTTGTACTTCGTATGTGGATTCGGAGGCACTTATAGCCAGCGGAGCCGAAATGTCCGCTGCAGATGCGTGGATAGGTCTTACAAGAGCGGGTGAGGGGATTGAGGTAGGCATGATGTTTAAGCTTCTTTCCGACAACGAAACTCGCGTGAGTCTGCGCTCCAATTCTTATGTTGATGTTTCTGCCGTTGCCCAAAAATTTGGCGGTGGAGGCCATGTGCGTGCGGCGGGAGTTACATTTTGTGAGAGTTATGCCGAAGCAAAAAAGAAGCTTCTAAATGAATTTGAAAAGCTGGTGTAGAATTTGGATATTACAAACGGAGTTGTTATAGTAGACAAAGAAAAAGGTTACACATCTCATGATGTGGTAAATGTAATACGTAAGATATTCTCCACCCGCAAGGTTGGTCATACCGGCACCCTCGATCCCGATGCAACCGGTGTTCTCCCCGTTTGTATTGGCAAGGCAACCAAGGTGTGCGATATGCTCACATTTTCCGATAAAGAATATGAAGCAAGAGTTCGTCTCGGCATAGTAACAGATACCCAGGATATCTCCGGTAAGGTTCTTGCAGAAAACAATGTTGATGTTACCGAAGCCGAACTAAAAAATGCGGTCAATGCCCACATGGGCGAAATAAATCAGATTCCGCCCATGTATTCGGCTCTCAAGGTCAACGGTCAAAAGCTTTGCGATCTTGCACGAAAAGGTATAGAGGTTGAACGTAAACCGCGTAAAATAACTGTGTATGAATCAGAAATGTCGGAGTTCGACGGAGTGGATTTTAAACTGCGTGTGAAATGCTCTAAGGGCACATACATCCGCGCCCTTTGCCACGATATTGGTCAGATGCTCGGATGCGGAGCTGTGATGACGGAGCTTCGCAGGATAAGGTCGTCGATTTTTGATGTCACCTCGGCTTATTCCCTTGATGAACTAAAAGCCCTTGCCGAAAAGAATGCTTTGAGCGATGTTCTTATTCCCATAGATGCAATTTTTGAAGAATATCCGAAGCTTGCAGTGCCGGGAAATGTCCGCAAAAGATTGTGCAACGGTGCAACAGCTGTTGTGCCGGCATCGGTTGGAACGTACAGGGTTTATGATGATGACGGCAAATTTTTGTGTATAGCCGAGGTAAGCGAAAATGCTCAAAACGGCAAAAATACAATTAAGATGACAAAGGCGTTTTTTGATTAATACAAAAATTCAGAGGTAATCGAATGTGTAAAAATACAATCAAAAGAAAAACAGTGGCAGCAATAGGCAAATTCGATGGATTTCACATCGGTCACCGTGAGCTTGTACACACTGCGGCTTTAAAAGCGGAAATGCTGAATGCTGATTCTCTGCTATATTTTATCGGATCTCCAAAGCCTTGTCTTTTGTCCGAAAATGATGCGCAAAGTATTGCCGAAAATATGGGAATAGACATATGCATCCGTCAACCGCTTACCGATGAGTTTAAAAACTTTAATGCAGAAGACTTTGTGCGTGATATTCTCTATAGCAAGCTTAGATGTGCTGCGGTTGTTGTGGGTTATAATTTTCGTTTTGCACGCGGCAGAAGCGCCGGTACAGACGAGCTTTCGCAAATATGCAGTAATTATAAAATAGAGTGCATTGTGATTGATGAAATTAGAAGCAAAAAGCTTGATATGACAGTGAGCAGCTCCAATATCCGCAATCTGCTCTCACAGGGCAGGGTAGATGATGCATCACTTCTTCTTTCGGGGTATTATTCGGTTTGCGGCACGGTGGGCAAGGGCAGACAGCTCGGCAGAACCATCAATTTTCCCACGGCAAACCTTGAGCTTTCGTCGGACTATGTGCTTCCCAAAGACGGAGTGTACGCCACTCTTACCCATATTGGCTCTAAGGTGAATGCCTCACTTACCAATATAGGCACCAACCCCACTGTGTCGGGAGATAAAATTACAGTAGAAACTCACATCATCGGCTTTGATGACGATATATACGGCTGTGAAATCCGGGTTGAATTTGTAAAAAGAATAAGAGACGAGAAAAAATTTGATTCGCTCAATGCTCTCACAGAGCAGATTACAAAAGATGTTGAATCAACAAAAAAGATTATAGACGGCATGGTGCAGTAAAAAGCTTGGAACATTATTGAAACATAAAATTTCAAAGCATTCCAAGCTTTTGCTGTTTCTGTTTTTTTCGATATTTAGTTGGAGACATTTTAATATATTCCTTAAATTTGTCAGAAAAATAGCTCGATGTGCAAAAACCGCACATCTGTGCAATCTGTGTTATGCTTAAATTAGTGTCCGACAGCAGTCGGCTTGCTTTTGATATTCGCTCAAGCAAAATATACTGCGACGGACTAACCCCCACATATTCCTTAAACACATGATAAAATCTGTCACAGCTGAGATTCATCTTTGACGCAAGTGTTGACAGTGTAAGCTTATCCTCCAGATTATCGCTTATAAATCTCACAATTTTTTTAATTTCTATCTTTCGAGCGGTATCGCTTTTGTTATGGTTTGTGCCCGATATTTCGGCCAGAACAGATAGGAGCCTGTATATGACAGACATAATTTCACATTCTGCTGAAACACTGATGGCAGTGTGTTTTTCAAAAACAGCCTTTAATGATTCAAAAATTTTTGTTATTTCACTGTTTGCTTCATATTTATTTTGCAAAAAAAGATTTATAAAAGAGGGCGTATGCAGCTTTTTGGTATCAATCATCAGGCACATTGCCACACAGTTTTCTCCCCAATCACTACAGCCGTGAATTTCTCCGGGATTGACCACCACCAGATTTTTTTCGCTAAGATGAATGGTGTTGCCGTTTATGATATAATTACATCCCGATGTACGATAAAAGTACATAATTTCCATATCTTCCTGCCAGTGCATAGAAAGCTCGCTCAACGAATCGGTGATAACCAATTGTATCACAGTATCTTCATCCGACATCCATTTGTAATTTGCTTTAATCATTTCTGCACCTCCAAAACAGCGGATTTGTTATATAAATATAATGATTTTGTTGTTTCTACAATGTTTTTGAAGCGGTATAATGATTATATCATGAGAACCAAAAAAATACAATAGGAAAGGAACTATCATATGAATAATGTAAAGGATTTTGGCGCTGTCGGAGACGGAATAACTCTTGATACCCGGGCAATACAAAGGGCGATTGATGTAGGAGGTATGGTATATTTTCCCGAAGGGACATATCTTTCGGGGACAATATATCTCAAAAGTCACGGCGGCATATACCTTGATAAGGGTGCTGTAATTAAGGCAAGTCACAATGCAGACGATTATAATGCTCCCGATTTTTGCCCGCAGAATCAAGTGTGGGAAGAAGAATTTATGGCAGGTACTCATCTCATAGCCGCGGTAGAGCAATGCGATATTTCAATTTGCGGACAGGGCGCTGTAGACGGCGATTCCCATTATTGGGTAAATGAAAGTTCAAAGCATAAAACCTATGGTTTCTACGATCAACCCGCAAGGGGAGACCGCCCGGCGCAGATGATTTATTTTGCAGAATGTTCAGACATACATATTACGGATGTTTCGCTCCGCAACGCACCATTCTGGCATTTGTTTCTGTACGGATGCACCGATGCTGTTATAAGAGGACTCCATATAACCGGAGAAAGAAAACAATGGGTAAATGACGGAATAGACCTGGATTGCTGCAGCCGCGTAACCGTAAGCGACTGTATTATCGACACCGGAGATGACGGAATCACTCTGCGTGCCAGCGGTGCAACACTTGTTTCAAAGGATGCGGTTTGTGAGGATGTGGTTGTTACAAACTGTATTATTACAAGCTATCTTGACTATGGAATACGCATAGGTGTGGGCAATGGGCTCATACGAAACTGCCTTTTTTCCAATATTATCATAAAGAATTCATTAAACGGCATAGGCTTCACAGGCAGATTTGCTGAATATGAAGATTGTACATCTGTTGAAAATCTCCGTTTTTCCAACATAAGTGTCGATGCACTGCTTGCTCTTGACTTTAAGATAAGCAGCAGTCAGGATCTTCCTCCTCTCAAAGCTCCGGCGTATGCCAGGGGTATCACTTTTGCCGATTCATATTTTAAGACTCAAAGATGCTGTAATGTTGTCGGCTTTGAAGATACATATTATTCGGATATTTCTTTCCTGAATTCCGAATTTGTCTATATTCGCGAAAATCCCGATAATGACCGATTTATGTGTGCGTGGGCAAAGGAGCATGAGGGAGCTGTAATATACATAAAAAAATCGGAAAATATCACTTTTTCGGCGTGTAGATTTGTATGTAATGACTCTGACAGTGGGCTTGAAAATGATATATATACCGAAAATCCCGATTGCCTGCGTCTTCTAAATACCAAATGCCATGTCGGCGTCGCCGGTTAAATCACAAACGGCAGCAAGATAAATGCATTAAAGCCAAATAAACCAAAATGGCTGCTTTTCAGGCATAACGGAAAAATCATCTTTTCGAACCGGATCTCGGCATGCACAAGAAAAACGAAGTTCGTGATAAAAAGCAAGATTACATTGATGAAGCAAAGCGAGTAGAGGTTGAACGCAAGTTCAGCCTCGCCAAACACAAATGTGAAATTGGACTTATTGTGACAAGACTGAAAGAAACGACTTGCCACTGTATCGCTATGTCCGTGTTACTACTGAACCTATGAAAAATCGGTAAGGTTCTTTTGGCAGAAATTGTAAAATTGTTCCAAAATTCACTGAGAATTTACAATGTCTCAAAAATGGTGTTTATTCAGTAGCATTAAATAGTTTATATTGCTATTTGCACAGGTACATTTATATATTTTCTGTATTCTGATGGTGATATTCCATATTGTTCTTTAAAATCTTTGGAAAAATGCTTGGGTGATGAAAAAGACAGTTTAGTGCTTATTTTACTTATGGAATAGGTCGAATCAGTTAGCATATACACGGCATGCTTCATTTTTATAAATTTAATATAATTCCCAACAGTAAATCCCATTTCTTTTTTAAAAAGCTTGCATATATAAGTGACCGTAAGAGAAGTAACCTCTGCAACCTCCGATAAAGTAAGCTTTTTATAATAATTTTGTTCTATGTAATTCATAATGTTTCTTAGTTGGGCATTTTCTGATGAAAGGTTTAGGTTATATTGGGTGGCACTGTCTATCATTGAGTATATGTATAGATACGAAAACTGATTGTCATCGTTTAGAACGTTATTAAATACCATATTAAAATCGTCTTTATGACTTTGTTTGGCCGCGGGGGAATGTACTATTCCTTTTTCAAACTTATGGCAAATCTTATGGAGAATTTCAGGAGAAATGTACTCCTTTATATAAGTCATATTAAAATATATATGTCTTGTTCGTGCATTGTTACAGATTTCCTTATGAAGTATAAAAGGAGGAATATATATAATGTCTCCCTTAAAAAATTGCTTACACAGATTTTGATATCTAAACATAATACTTCCTTCGTCTATGTATATAAATTCATAGTACGTATGAAAATGGAATTTCTCACTGGTCTGAGACTCGGGATGTCTTTGAGATACAAATATATTTAAGTTATTCATTTTTATGAAACCTCCTTTTGTATTCAGATGGAGTAATTCCATATATTGATTTAAATGTTTTTGTAAAATATGCAGCACTTTTGTATCCACAGTATCTGGAAATTCTGTCTATGGTAGTATCCTCCTTGGTGTATACAGATATCTGACCATTGCAGGTTGTAGGTTTATACGACCGGGTGATGACGGAGAATACATTCCAATAAGAGATATGTCGTCATTTAGCTGTAAATATCGAAAAAAAGCGGACTATCCGTTTAGGGGAGAGTGTATAGAAGGTGCAGTAAGCTATGAACATATAAGGAATACAATTATCTGGTCACCAAAGGTGGGCATGAATATGTTTATGCTCGAACAGATTGTTCCCTATAATTATATCAACAGGTGGTACAAGCACGATGGAAGTACTTTTTTAAAAGATGAAAATGTATCCTATGAAAAAGTTAGAGAATATGTACATGAGTTAGAACTTTTAATAAAAAAATGTGGGCTTCAGCTTCATTCGCTGGGCCACGGCTATATGCTTGAGCCTTACGGCATACACTATAAAACTATAAATGATAAATATGAATTAAATGCTGAGGCAATAGAGGATATTGCTATAGTAAACGGAAAAAAAGAGTTGTTTTTAGGTTCGCCTAATTTTACACAGCTTTGCTATTCAAATCCGAACATTAGGGCAAAACTTGTAAAATTCCTTGCAGATTATGCTCAAAATAAACCTTACATAGATTTTTTGCACGTGTGGCTGTCTGACGCGGCTAATAATCAATGTGAATGTGAAAATTGTATTAACGAACGGGTATCGGATTTATATGTAAAATTATTGAATGAACTTGATTTAGAACTTACAAGACGCGGTATAGATATGAAGATAGTATTTATACTATATGTTGATACTCTTTGGGCACCTCTTTATGAAAAGATAAATAATACCGATAGGTTTGTAATGCTTACGGCAATAGGCGGTAGAGACTATTCCAAACCTTATGATTCTACGCCTTATGACAAGCCGATTCCTAAATACGTTAAAAACAAGTATTCTGTCGAAGAATCTTTTCCACTAAGGCTTGAATTTATGAAGGAGTGGAAGAGGGCATTTAATGGCAGAAAATTTGTGTATGAATATCATATGTATATGCAGCACTACAATGACCCGGGATATATAAGACTTTCTGAATTACTTTTACAAGATATAAAAAATATTGGTAATTTTGACATACAGGGCATAATGAGTGATCAGACTCAGCGTTCATTTTTCCCAAACGGGCTTCCAATGTGTATATATGCCCGGGGTAGCTTTGATACGGATTTGGATTTTGATAAATTTACTAAGGATTACTTCAAGTCGGCATATGGCGATGATTGGAATTTAGCTTTAAACTATCTTAAATCAATATCTTCTCTTATGAGTCCTGATGTTCTACAGACCAAAATGAATATCGTTGATATGGATGTAGATATTCATAGTAAGAAAAAACAAATGACAAAGATCTGGATGGAAAGCCGCGAGGTACAAAGTGATTTTAAAAATGCAATTAAACTTGCAGAGAATTTTAAAGGAATTGCCAATAAGAATACACAGCTTTCAAATAAAACATGGCAAAAATCATGGCAGCTTCTAAAAATACACACGGAGTATGTTATGCGCTATGCTGATATACTTCTAAGTTTTTCCTCCGGTAATAAAGATGAGGCTAAAACAAAGTTTGACGAATTTGTAGATGTTTTTTCAAAGTATGAAGTAGATATCAGCACAGAATTTGATTTATTCCTTTTTGTGTTGTCACTCAAAAGAAAACTTAATTTATCATAATACGAGGAGAAATATACATACGACAATAAAGTAACAAACATAAAAATAGCCTAAATAGGCGGTGGTTCACGCGGTTGGGCATGGGTGCTGATGAGTGATTGGTATCAAACGATGATATAACAGGGGATGTTTATTTTTTCCTGTATATTCAATAAGCGGCAAAGCCGCGTCATTCAACGTTTTCAGTGGGAGATTGAACTCCCACTGAAAAAATTAAGATGTCACCCGCCGCCTATAGAGGCGGGTGACATCTTAATTTAGTTATAGAATACAAAATATGCATTTTTGTTTGTATATCATATTTCTATTTTGAGAATCTCAAGCATTGCCTTTGCGGCTGCCTGCTGAGCCTTCTTTTTGGTGGGGCCCCAACCGCAGGCTGTACGTCCGTCTTCGAGCATAACACTTGCTTCAAAAACCTTTTCGTGGTCAGGACCCGACTCACCAATCATATTATATTTTGGCGAAAAGCCGTTTCCTTGGCAAAATTCCTGCAGTGTAGATTTATAATCGGTTTCTCTGCCGTTGTGTTCGGCAGCTTCAATTATATCTTCCTTTAACCATTCAAGCACCTTTTTTTTGACTGTTTCAAAACCGGCATCCAGATAGATGGCAGCAATCACCGATTCCATGGCATCAGAGGTTACCGACGGCTTGAAGCTTCCGCCGGAGAGCTGTTCTCCTTTTCCCATATAAAGATAATCACCGAGTGTGAGCTTTGAGGCAAGCTTTGCAAGTGATGTCTCACACACAACCGAAGCTCTGATTTTGGACAGAACCCCCTCGGGGAGCTCTTTGTAGTTGGTATACAAAAATTCGCTCACCGAAAGCCCCAAAACAGAATCTCCCAAAAATTCCATACGTTCGTTGGAAACTCCGTTGCTGTTTTTGTGCTCGTTTACATAGGAGGTATGAGTCAGTGCGTTTTTCAGATAGAATATGTTATTGAATTTGTATCCTATTATTTTTTCAAAATCGATAAGTTCTGCCATTAAATCACCGCCGGTTTTACTCACCCTAAATTATTCACTAAGCGGCAAAGCCGCGTCATTATAATTCGTCAGCATTTGCCTTTATGTAATCCACCACGTCACCCACGGTGCTCACATTTTCGGCTTCCTCCTCAGGAATTTCAAGGTCAAATTCACTTTCAAGTGCCATGATTAATTCTACTATATCAAGCGAATCTGCTCCGAGATCCTCTATAAATGATGAATTTAATGTAATATCGTCTGCGTCAATGCCGAGCTGATTTACAATAATTTCTTTTACTTTTTCAAATACCATTTTTTTAAATACCTCTTTCTTTGTTAGATATATATAATATATTACATTGGATAAATTTAGTCAATACCTTTTTTCATAAATTTAATTTGTTTGTCCATCTGTTTTTGTGATATTATCCCCAAAAAATTGATATGAATATACCGCAAAGAATAATTAAAGCGCACATCAGCTTAAAAAGAATATTCTTTTCTTTGAAAAAAATCCAACCGGTAAGAATTGTCACTATCACCGACGACTGTTTGATAACCGTCATAACCGTGACCTGACTCTCCGGCGAGGCATTGGCCAAAAAGAGCAGTCTGTCTCCAAACACAAGCGAAAGACTCATAATCGGTATCCAATAATTGCCTTTAATGGATTTTATTGATATTCTTTCTTTTTTTATTGCAATAATCACTGCGTAGAGTACAAGAAGAAAGAGCATAAACCAAAACTGAAGCTGCTCTGCCTCCATGCTTTTCATAAGCGCTTTATCCATTGTTCCCGATATAGAGTTAAATATACAGTTTAAAAGAGCAAATATCACAACGCTGAATTTTACCTTGCCTGTTGCCGCATCAGACCTTGTGTTTACACAAAGAAGCCCCGCAATAACCAAAATCACACCCACAGCCTTTGCAATGCTCAGCGATTCACCTAAAACAGCAACTCCCAGAAATGTCGAAAATATCATGCGTGACATATCCATAATTCCAAACAGACTCACCGTCATGTCTTTTAAGGCAATATAAGCAAATATCCATGCCGAACACACAACTGCCGCTTTTACAAAGCAGTAGAATATATACAGCGGCGGAGTTGACAGCGCATTGGGCGAAAAGGGTATAATAAGTATAAATCCAATCAGTGAATAGAAAAACAGTATTTCGTCGGAGGAGCTTTTTTTGAGAGCGGCTTTTTTCATTCCGTCTCTCGAGCCTTTGAGGAGGCTGTATATAAAAACAAGTATAATCCATAAATAGCTTTGCATATGTTAAATCCCCGAGGCTTATTTTTTGAAGCTTTCAATTTTATTTATAAGATATCTTCCGACTGCATGCATATATTTGAGCGCATCCAAAGCAAGCTCTGAGGGAAGATGAGTCGAACAAAGATTCGATTCATAGGTGAAAACACCGTCATAGTTTATATCTGCAAGGGCTTTGCAAATGCTGTCCCAGTCCATTTTGCCCATAAAAGGCACTATGTGATTGTCACTGAGATAATTGTTGTCATGAATATGCAGCGCTTTTAATCTGTCATGACCGAGTGCAAGAGCCATTTCGGCGGCATCCTCACCCACAAGTCCGCAATGTCCCACATCAAGACAGCCTACAATCCACGGCGAATCAATATAGTCCAACATTTTTACAAACCTTTCGGGCGAGTTGCACACATCTGCAATGATGCAGTCTCTTTTAGGATCATGATTAAACATATTCTCGGTTGCAACTTTTATGTTAAATTTTTCGCAGTAGGGGATGAGCCTTTCATAAAACTCCTTGTTCACTTCATATTCGTTCACATTTTTAGGCTTGCCCACATGAACCGGGTGTACTACGATTATTTCAGCTCCCAAAAGCGATGCGCACTCCATGCTTCTCACAATTTCATCAAATCTCATTTTGTTGAAATCCTCATCGCCCCATTTTACCGACGCATAAGGCGCATGAGCCTGATTACAACTTATTCCAAGCGTGTCGGCCTTGTTTTTCAGCGATTGACAGTACTCCTTGTAGCCTTTTGAATAAAACTCTGATTCTTTAGAGGTAAAGGAGGTGTCATAGCAGTCAAACCCGGCTTGGACAAAAAGCTCAAGTGCTTTTTCCATTCCAAACATCTCTTCTGTAGCTTGTGCATTAATTGACAATTTCATTTAAATCAGCTCCCGTGTATATTAATGGGTAGAATTATACCATATTTAATACTGATTTACAACCTAAATATGTAAATAAAATATTTAAATAAGGACAAAATAAAAAGAGTTATTGGTTAAATTTTCACAAAATATAAAAAATGCTTGACAACGGCACTTGCATGATATATAATTTAATAGTATGCAAAGTAGGGGGTAGTATGTCCCGAAGCAAAAGTATACCATATTATATATAGGAGGTGAAATGAATTGCCAACCTTTAACCAGTTAGTAAGAAAGGGCAGAGAAACTTCTGTTAAGAAGTCAACAGCACCTGCACTTCAGGTAGGCTTTAACTCTCTCAAGAAAAAAGCTACCGACGTTAGTGCTCCTCAAAAGAGAGGTGTATGTACCACTGTTAAAACCATGACTCCCAAAAAGCCTAACTCAGCGCTGCGTAAAATGGCCAGAGTAAGACTTACAAACGGCGTCGAGGTTTCTGCTTACATTCCCGGTATCGGCCACACATTGCAGGAGCATAGTGTTGTTCTTATCAGAGGAGGAAGAGTAAAAGACCTCCCCGGTGTAAGATATCACATTATTCGTGGTGCTCTCGATGCATCGGGTGTTGCTAACAGAAATCAGGCCAGATCCAAATACGGTGCCAAAAAAGCCAAAAAGTAATACGGATTCGGCAAGTATCAATCGTAAGTAACTCCGGTTGCACGAGTGCTTACAAAAAAGGTAAGTCAAGTGCGGCAATACGGAATTTATATATATATTTATTTTGTATTGAGCACTGACAAGTTTTTTAGTAAACTTGAGTACCTATGAAATCATTTTATTATGAAGGAGGGAAGGAAAGTGCCACGTAAAGGTTATATAGCAAAAAGAGAAGTTTTACCCGATCCTATGTACAACAATATTGTTGTAACAAAGCTTATCAACAACATAATGCTTGACGGTAAGAAGGGTGTAGCTCAGAGCATCGTATACGGAGCATTTGAAATCATCGCAGAAAAGACAGGAAAGGATGCCGTTGAGGTATTCACCCAGGCTATGGAAAACATCATGCCTGTTCTCGAGGTTAAAGCGAGAAGAGTCGGCGGTGCAACTTATCAGGTTCCGATTGAGGTTCGTCCCGAAAGAAGACAGACTCTCGGCTTAAGATGGCTCACACTCTATGCTCGTCAGAGAAATGAAAGAACAATGCGTGAAAGGCTTGCAGGCGAAATTCTCGATGCAATCAACAACATGGGCGGTGCCGTTAAAAAGAAAGACGACACTCACAAAATGGCAGAAGCAAACAGAGCATTCTCGCATTACCGCTGGTAATCTAAGCTTTGAAATATTGGAAAGGAGGAAGACACAATTATGGCTAGACAATATTCCTTGGCAAACACAAGAAATATCGGTATCATGGCTCACATCGATGCCGGTAAAACAACAACAACCGAAAGAATACTGTACTACACAGGTCGTATTCACAAAATGGGTGAAACACATGACGGTGCAGGTACAATGGACTGGATGGCTCAGGAGCAGGAGCGCGGTATTACAATTACCTCTGCTGCCACAACATGCTTCTGGCAGCCAAAGAACGGTCCCTACAAGGATGTCGCACACAGAATTAACATAATCGATACACCGGGACACGTTGACTTCACGGTAGAAGTTCAGAGATCGCTGCGTGTACTTGATGGTTCTGTTACCGTAATGTGCGCAAAGGGCGGCGTTGAACCACAGTCCGAAACCGTATGGAGACAGGCTGACGAATACAAAGTTCCCCGAATGATTTATGTTAACAAAATGGATATCATGGGTGCCGATTTCTACAACGTAGAAAACATGGTTCATGAAAGACTTCATGCAAACGGCATTCCGATTCAGCTTCCTATAGGTTCGGAGGATACTTTCAGAGGTATCGTTGACCTTATGACCATGAAAGCTGAAATATACTATGATGAAATGGGTAAGGAATACGGCGAGGAAGAAATTCCCGCAGATATGGTAGAAAAAGCAGAAGAATACAGAGCAAAAATGGTAGAGGCCATTGCTTCTACAGATGACGAGCTCATGGAAAAATACCTTATGGAAGAAGAAATCACGGTTGAAGAACTGAAAAAAGCTCTCCGTAAGGCTACAATCAACAATGAAATCGTTCCCATGCTCTGCGGTACATCCTACAGAAACAAGGGTGTTCAGCTTCTTCTCGATGCTATCGTTGAGTACATGCCTGCCCCGATAGACATTCCAAACATCAAAGGTGTTGTTCCCGGCACCGAGGTAGAAGAAGAAAGACCTTCTTCAGACGACGAACCCTTTGCAGCTCTCGCATTCAAAATTGCGACAGATCCGTTCGTTGGTAAGCTCTGCTTCTTCAGAGTATACTCCGGTACTGTTGATGCAGGTTCCTATGTGCTAAACTCATGCAAAAACAACAAAGAAAGACTCGGAAGAATACTTCAGATGCACGCAAACTCAAGAGAAGATATCGAAACTGTGTATTCAGGTGATATCGCTGCTGCAGTCGGTCTCAAAAACACCACAACCGGTGATACTCTCTGTGACGAAAAGCACCCCATTATTCTCGAATCTATGGAATTTCCTGAGCCTGTTATCAGGGTTGCAATCGAACCCAAAACAAAGGCAGGTCAAGAAAAAATGGGTATCGCTCTTGCAAAGCTTGCAGAAGAGGATCCCACATTCAAAACATATACCGATGAAGAAACAGGCCAGACCATCATAGCAGGTATGGGTGAGCTCCATCTTGAAATTATCGTAGACAGGCTTTTGCGTGAATTTAAGGTAGAAGCCAACGTAGGTAAGCCGCAGGTTTCCTACAGAGAAGCATTCAGAAAGCCGGTTGACCAAGAATGTAAATATGCCCGTCAGTCCGGTGGTAAAGGTCAGTACGGTCATGTTAAAATCAAGGTTGAGCCCCTCGAAGAAGGCGGCGGCTACGAGTTTGTTAACAACATTGTCGGCGGTGCTATTCCCAAAGAATACATTCCCGCAGTTGACGCAGGTATCCAGGGTGCAATGCTCAACGGTGTACTTGCAGGCTACAATGTTGTTGACGTAAAAGTAACACTTTATGACGGTTCATATCACGAAGTCGATTCATCCGAAATGGCGTTCAAGATTGCAGGCTCTATGGCATTCAAAGAAGCTATGAAGAAGTCGGACCCTGTTATAAAAGAACCTATCATGCTTGTAAACGTTATTGTTCCTGATGATTACCTCGGTTTTGTAATCGGTGACCTCAGCTCAAGACGAGGCCTTGTTAAAAGCCAAGAGGTTAGATCCGGCGGTGTAACTCAGGTTACTGCCGATGTTCCGCTTTCCGAAATGTTCGGATATGCTACCGACCTCAGATCCGGTACACAGGGTCGTGGTCAGTACACAATGGAACCTTCACATTATTCTGAAGTTCCCAAGTCAATTCAGGATGCTATTATAAACGATAAAAACAAAGCATAATATTTTTTAAAAAACTATTGATTTTTTTGTTAATTAATAGTAAAATATAATCAATTATTATAAAATTTATTTTAAGGAGGAAATATTAATGGCTAAGGCTAAATTTGAAAGAACCAAACCGCACGTTAACATTGGTACTATCGGTCACGTTGACCATGGTAAAACCACTTTAACAGCTGCTATCACAAAAGTACTCTCTCTCGGTGGTAAGGCTGAATTTACAGATTATGCAAACATCGACAAAGCTCCCGAAGAAAGAGAAAGAGGTATCACAATCTCTACAGCTCACGTTGAGTATGAAACAGATGCAAGACACTATGCACACGTTGACTGCCCCGGACACGCCGACTATGTTAAAAACATGATCACCGGTGCTG
>JAEDEG010000022.1 GCA_016293435.1 Clostridia bacterium | reverse complement strand
GAACTCCCACTGAAAAAATTAAGATGTCACCCGCCGCCTATAGAGGCGGGTGACACCTTAATTTAGTTATATTATTAACAATTGTTTAGAAGATTATTCCATTTACACGGTTTGCACAACACTTCCAATGGATTTGCATTTTTTTATAACCTTCACATTTTCATAACAAATATTTAATGTATTATGTAAACTTTATTTCGGTTATTAACATCTTATAGACTGATTAAGAACATTTTTTTAAGCATTTTCTTTACGAAATATGGATTATACACAATTTTATCCACTTTATCCACATTTAAATTTTATTTAATTCTCATAAAAATGTAAACTAAATATTAATAATTTTATCATACAGTAAATTGTCAGATTAAATTATTATATCAATTAGCATAATTTTTAGTACAAGGAATTTGCCAACTTCTGCTTATGCTTGAGTTTCTGCTTTACACAAACCGATTTAATCAAAAACTTGACATTCAAAACGGCAAATGATATAATAGCACATATTATACTATTATATCACAGAGAGAAGAGATAAAATGCCTATAACGCAATTTTTGAAAAACAATGCAAAAAAATACCCTAATCAAACTGCACTCGTTGAGATTAATCCTGATGTAAAAGAAATACGAAGAGTTACATGGAAAGAATATGAACTTATTGAATCCGGCGCATCTCAAGAATACAGGCGTGAAATTACATGGAGTGTTTTTGAAGAAAAAGCAAACAGATGCTCCAATTTATTGCTGAGCAGAGGCATAAAAAAAGGAGATAAAGTTGCAATTCTACTAATGAATTGTTTAGAATGGCTTCCGGTTTACTTTGGCATTTTAAAATCAGGAGCTTTGGCAGTTCCGATAAATTATAGATTTACATCCGATGAAATAAAATACTGCCTTGATTTAGCCGATGTTGATGCTTTGATATTCGGACCCGAATTTGTAGGTAGGGTAGAGGAAATATGTGATAAAATTCCCAATGTCAAGCTTATGTTCTATGTTGGAGATTCATGTCCAACTTTTGCTGAAAATTATTTGCATCTTGCCACAAACTTTTCCAGCGTAGCGCCAGAAATAGAGCTTCGGGATCAAGATGATGCTGCAATTTATTTTTCGTCCGGCACCACAGGTTTTCCAAAAGCAATATTACACAACCACGAAAGTCTTATGCATGCAGCAATCGTTGAGCAAAAGCACCATGGTCAAACTCACGATGATGTTTTTCTTTGTATTCCGCCGCTTTATCATACAGGTGCAAAAATGCATTGGTTTGGATCTTTGGTGTCAGCAAGCAAGGCTGTTCTTCTTAAAGGCGTTCGTCCTCAAAATATTATAGAAGCAATTTCAAATGAAAAATGTACCATTGTATGGCTTCTTGTTCCGTGGGCTCAAGACATATTGGATGCTATCGACAGAAAGGAATTTGATTTAAAAGATTACTCACTGTCGCAGTGGAGACTTATGCATATCGGTGCACAACCTGTTCCACCAAGTCTTATTAAGAGATGGATGAAGGTTTTTCCCCATCATCAGTACGACACAAATTACGGTTTGTCCGAATCAATCGGTCCCGGTGCAGTGCATCTTGGTGTGGAGAATATACATAAAGTCGGAGCAATTGGCATAGCCGGTTATGGTTGGGAAGTAAAGATTGTTTCACCCGACGGCAGAGAGGTTTCCGGAAGTGAAGTAGGTGAATTAGCACTTAAGGGTCCCGGTGTAATGACTTGCTACTACAAAGATGAAAAAGCGACGTCAGAAGTTTTACGCGATGGTTGGTTGCTTACCGGGGACATGGCTCAAAAAGACAAGGATGGATTTATATATCTTGTTGATCGAAAGAAAGATGTCATTATCAGCGGCGGAGAAAATATATACCCGGTTCAAATTGAAGATTTTCTTCGTGCTCATCCTGCTGTAAGTGATGTTGCTGTTATTGGCTTGCCTGACTCTCGATTGGGAGAAATTGCCACTGCTATAATTCAGATTAAAGAAGGTGTCACTTGCTCCGAAGAAGATATCAATGAATTTTGCAAAGGTATGCCAAGATACAAACGTCCCCACAAGATAATATTTGCTGATGTACCTCGAAATGCTACAGGCAAAATTGAAAAGCCAAAGCTCAGACAAATCTACTGCGGAGAAAGTCTTGTAGCTACACAGATAAACTCATAATTTCTTCACGGCACTTATTTTAAATAAGTGCCGTATTTGCGCATATTTGCGTATGACAGCTTAGTTTTATTGACAATAAAGATAAAATATGGTAAAATAAGTAAGTGATTTACGATACAAATATTTTCTGAGGTGCTTATATTATGAAATACAGTTTTAAAAATGCACTATGTTATACTGATAGCTGTTTCCAGAAAAAATCATTCAGCTTATTGGACAATATGATTGTTCCTTTTTGTGATTCAAAAGAATTTGAAGTTTTTGAGTGTGACGGCTATTGTATTTTTCCCGGCTTTGTTGATGTTCACGTACATCTTCGGGAGCCGGGTTTTTCATACAAAGAAACAATCGAAACCGGTACTGCTGCAGCGGTTCGTTCTGGCTATACAACCCTATGTTCTATGCCTAATCTGAATCCTGTTCCTGATAGTATGGAAAATCTGAAAATTCAGTTAGAACTTATATCCAAAAACGCAAAGTGTAAAGTTGTTCCTTTTGGCTCAATCACTGTTGGCGAATCAGGAGATATACTTTCGGATATGGACTCGATGGTTGAATATGTTGCGGGGTTTTCTGATGACGGTAAGGGAATACAAAAGTCCGAAATAATGAAAGCAGCAATGCGCAAAGCAAAGTCTCTTTGTAAAATAATAAGTGCCCATTGTGAAGATTGCTCACTCCTACACGGTGGCGTAATTCACGATGGCAATTTTGCTAAAGAAAACAACATTCCCGGCATTTGTTCTGAAAGTGAATATGGACCGATAATTCGAGATATAGAATTGTTAAAAGAAATTAATGCATCATATCATGTGTGTCACATTTCTACTAAAGAAAGTGTTGAAGCAATCAGAAAAGCAAAAGAACAAGGAATTGATATTACATGTGAAACAGCTCCGCATTACCTGGTCTTGAATGATAACATGATAAAAAATGAAGGTAGGTTTAAAATGAACCCGCCAATCAGGAGTGAAGAAGATAGGCTTGCTCTTATTGAAGGTATCGTCGATGGTACTATTGACATGATTGCAACAGATCACGCACCTCATAGCAATGATGAAAAAGGCGGAGATTTATTAAACAGCTTGATGGGAGTTGTTGGACTCGAAACTGCTTTTCCGATTTTATACACAAAACTTGTATACGAAAATATTATTGATTTACACAAATTGATTGAACTAATGAGCGTTAATCCTTTAAAGAGATTTTTTGGCAATAAGAGAAGTATTGATTTTTGTGTATATGATTTGAACTCTAAATACACAATCAATTCCAATAATTTTGTAAGCTTGGGAAGAAGTACACCGTTTGAAGGTTGGTCAGTTCGTGGAGAATGCATTATGACATTTTGCAATGGAAAATTAGTATATTCAAAAAAAGGTTAACCATATTAATATTATGTAACTTAGAGGTGATGAAAATTGTATCAGGGAATATATGAAATTATTGAAAATATTAAAATAGCAAATGATGTTTATAAAATGACTTTGAAAGGCAATACAGATGCTATATCAAGGCCGGGACAATTTATAAATATTAAGCTTACGGGAAAATATTTGCGAAGGCCAATTTCAATATTCGATTACGACGAAAAAACTATTACAATAATTTATAAAGTTGTGGGAAGTGGTACAAAACAACTCTCTCAAATGAAAAGCGGCAAATTGGATATTCTGACCGGCTTAGGAAATGGCTATTCGATTTCAGAAGGTACCAAAAATGTGTTGGTTGTTGGTGGTGGTGTTGGAATTCCTCCGTTATATAATCTTTCGAAAAAATTACTTTTATCTCAAAAAAATGTAATTGCTATTTTGGGATTCAATACCAAAGAAGATGTTTTTTGCGAAAAAGAATTTTCAATGCTTGGTGTACATACTTATGTCACCACAGTCGACGGAAGCTATGGAATCAAAGGATTTGTTACTGATGCATTGTCAGGATTAGATTTTGACGAATTTTACACTTGTGGTCCCGAACCGATGCTTAAAGCATTATACAATGCAACAAATGTTAGTGGACAGTTTTCATTTGAAGAAAGAATGGGCTGTGGATTTGGAGCCTGCATGGGATGTAGTTGTAAAACAAAATATGGCAATAAGCGTATTTGCAAAGATGGACCGATTTTGAGAAAGGAGGAAATAATATGGTGAACTTAGGAGTTGAATTATCCGGATTAAAGCTTGACAATCCAATTATACCTGCATCCGGTACTTTCGGGTATGGTCATGACTTTGCCGAACTTTACGACATAAATATTCTTGGCAGTTTTTCATTCAAAGGGACAACAAAGTACGCACGTTTCGGCAATCCAACTCCAAGGATTGCCGAATGCGAATCCGGAATGATAAATTCTGTTGGACTGCAAAATCCGGGTGTTGATTCGGTTATTTCAGACGAGTTGCCTCTGCTCAAAAAATATTTCAACAAAAAAGTTATTGCAAATGTAGGTGGTTTTTCTATCGATGAATATGTTTACACTTGTGAAAAGCTTGATTACGAAGAGCAGGTTGGCATAATTGAAGTTAATATAAGTTGTCCAAATGTTCACGGTGGCGGAATGAGTTTTGGCACCAATGCCTCAGACGCTGCCAAAGTTACCGAATCTGTAAAAAAAGTAACCACGAAACCGGTTTATATTAAATTAAGTCCTAATGTTACAGATATAACCGAAATTGCAAAAGCATGTGAATCTGCCGGCGCAGATGGTATTTCTCTGATAAACACGTTGCTTGGTATGAGAATAAATCTCAATAAAAAAAGACCGGTCATTGCAAACAAAATGGGAGGTTTTTCAGGTAAAGCTATTTTCCCGATTGCGCTAAGAATGGTCTATCAGGTTTACGAGGCAGTATCCGTTCCGATTATGGGGATGGGAGGCGTGTCGTGTGCCGAGGATGTTATTGAGATGATGCTTGCGGGAGCAACTGCAGTTCAAATTGGTGCCGCAAATCTTATTGACCCTTATGTATGCAGAGATATTATTAATAATTTGCCTGATACAATGAAAAAATACGATATTCAAAGTTTAAATAAAATTATAGGAGGTGCTCATTAATGGGCAAAGGTGTAATCATAGCATGTGATTTTGACAGTAAACAGAAGGTTATGGATTTTCTTGATTTATTTACAGATGAGAAACCATTTGTAAAAATTGGCATGGAGCTTTTTTATTCAGCCGGTCCGGAAATTGTCAAAGAAATAAAAGAGAGAGGCCACAAGGTTTTTCTTGATTTAAAACTTTGTGATATTCCCAACACGGTTAGAAAGTCAATGGCAGTACTGGCGCGACTCGGAGTCGATATGTGTAATGTTCATGCTTTTGGTACAAAAGCAATGATGGAGGCAGCAGTGGAAGGCCTCTCTGAAGGAAATAGCAAAAGGCCTTTGCTTTTAGCAGTAACTCAGCTTACTTCTACAAGTGAAGAAAGGATGCAAAATGAACTTCTTATAAATGAAAAAATAGATGATGTTGTGCTTCACTATGCTCAAAATGCATCATACAGCGGTTTGGACGGTGTCGTTTGTTCGCCACTCGAGGCACGCAGTGTAAAAGAAAAATGTGGAAATAAATTTTTGACTGTAACTCCCGGAATACGATTTACGGATGGTGATGTTGGTGATCAGATTAGAATTACCACTCCGGAAAAAGCGAAAGAAATTGGGTCAGACTATATTGTTGTTGGCAGACCGATTACATCGGCCCACGATCCGGTTGCAGCATACCGAAGATGTGTTTCTGATTTTGTTGATTAAAATTTATATTTGGAGGCTTTTTAATATGGATAAAATTACTATTGCTAAAGATTTGTTGTCAATTGGTGCTGTGTTTTTCAGACCCGATGAGCCTTTCACCTGGGCCAGTGGCATAAAAAGCCCGATATATTGTGATAACAGGCTTACTCTTTCTGATGTAAATGTAAGAACAGATGTAGAAACCGGATTGGCGGATATGATAAAAGAGCATTATCCCGAAACTCAGATTCTTATGGGTACTGCTACAGCCGGTATAGCACACGCTGCCGTAACAGCACATTTACTCGGATTGCCGATGGGATATGTTCGAAGCGGCTCCAAAGACCATGGCAGACAAAACCAGATTGAAGGAAAACTAGAAAAAGGCCAAAAAGTCGTTGTTGTTGAGGATTTGATTTCGACGGGTGGTAGTGTAATTGAAGTTGTAAACGTTCTTAGGTCATACGGAGCTGAAGTTGTTGGTATTGCAAGTATATTTACCTATGGCATGCAAAAAGGTTTGGATAGACTTAAAGATGCAGGCGTGGTAAATAACAGCCTATGTGATTTTGATACAATTGCAGAAGTTGCTGCTAAAACCGGATACATTAAAAAAAGCGATGTAGATAGACTTTTGCAATTCAGGAACAATCCCTCAGATGAAAGCTGGATTAACAAATAATACTTAAGGAATGATAAAATGAAGCATTTAATCGATATATCCGATCTATCAACAACAGAAATTGATGAACTTATAGAAGTTGCTAATGATATTATAGAGAATCCTGTAAAATATCAGGAAAAATGTAAATACAAAAAGCTTGCTACGCTTTTTTTTGAACCTTCAACCAGAACAAGACTAAGCTTTGAAGCAGCTATGATAGAACTTGGCGGCAATGTCCTCGGATTTTCGGAAGCTGCATCGAGCTCTGCTGCAAAAGGAGAAAGTATTTCAGACACTGTCAGAGTTGTCAGTTACTATTCTGATATTATTGCAATGAGACATTTCAAAGAAGGAGCACCAATGGCTGCATCTCTTAAATCAGATGTCCCGATTATAAATGCCGGGGATGGAGGACACAACCACCCCACACAAACACTTACAGATTTGCTCACCATAAAAAGGGAAAAAGGAAGATTACAAGATCTTACAATCGGTCTTTGCGGTGATTTGAAATTTGGAAGAACTGTTCATTCGTTAATCAATGCAATGATAAGGTATGAAAACATCAAATTTGTTCTCATTTCTCCTCCCGAGCTTAAATTGCCTGATTATATCAAAAATGATGTATTGGATAAAAATAATATACCTTACGAAGAATACGCCGATATAGAAGAGGTGGTACCAAAGCTTGATATATTATATATGACCAGAGTTCAAAAAGAACGTTTTTTTAACGAATCCGACTATGAACGACTAAAGGACAGTTGCATTCTTACTTCTGATAAGCTCAAAACTGCAAAAAAAGACATGATAATTCTTCACCCGTTGCCGAGAGTAAATGAAATTACAACTGCGGTTGATGATGACAAGCGCGCTTGTTATTTTAATCAGGCAAGATACGGTAAGTACATTAGAATGGCTTTGATTTTAAAGCTTTTGGAGGTGAACTGATATGAATATAGATTCAATAAAAAATGGTTTTGTTATAGACCATATAAAAGCAGGAAAGTCAATGGAAATATACCATTATCTTAATCTTGAATCTCTGGACTGTCAGGTTGCTATTATAAAAAATGCATCGAGCAAAAGAATGTTAAGAAAAGATATTATCAAAATCGACGCAGAATTGGATATAGATGTGGATGCACTGGGATATATAGATTCTAATATAACGGTAAATATTATAAAAAACGGTTTTATTTTTAGGAAAATCCACCCTGAGCTGCCTGATAGAATAACCGATATTATCAAATGCACGAATCCAAGATGTATTACTTCTGTTGAACAAGAAATTCATCACATATTTAAATTGACAGATCGCGATAACGCTGTGTATAGATGTATCTATTGCGAGTCGACTCCTAAAACAAGAGAATAATTTGGGGAGGGGATTGTTTGAATTATAATGAACTAAATAGATTTGTAAACTCTAAGATCAATAGTAAAGAGCTTGTTGAAATATTCAGATATGATATTGATGATGTATCTGCCTTGGGACAAATAGCTGCTCTTTCGAAAGATTTATTGTGCTATAGAGCCGCAGTTGATTTTTCTTTTGACGGATATAAAATTATTAGAAATAAAGATGTATCAGAAGTTATACTTTGTGATAAAAATGACAACATGAACTTTATAAGTTCCATATATCGCAAAGAGAATATATTTTCTGCACTTTCTTTTAACTATCCCATTAAGTCATGGAACTCGCTATTTGAAGAGCTCATAAATTCCAAAATTGCAATGAGTATAGAGTGTGCTTTTGACGATGCTATTGATTATTATTTTGGCTGGGTAATCGGCATTGACAACAATATTGCAACTTTAAAATGTTTTGACGGGAGTGGATATCTGTTTAAAGATGAAACAAAAATTAATTTAAACTTTGTTTCTGCTGTTTCAATAGGAGACCGATATACAGAGTATATGTGTAAATATGTAAGGAGTTTGTAATGGCCGATTCATATGGCGGTGTTAGCTTTTTTCTGTAAATTAGAATTTTCTATGATAAAATATTCTGTTTTATGGGCAGGAACAGCCATATTTTGGCTTTCCTGCCTTAACTGTTCAATAAGCGGCAAAGCCGCGTCATTCAACGTTTTCAGTGGGAGATTGACTCCCACTGAAAAAATTAAGGTGTCACCCGCCGCCTATAGAGGCGGGTGACACCTTAATTTAGTTATATTATCATTTTGGAGCTAAATTTGAGGTTTACACAGAATGAGGGATTGCCCCCCTTCTATTTTTCATTAGTCATATTCCACGTTGGATATAACTCGCGCCATACGTCTGTATGAGCTTCGCAGTCAAGATAATGTGAAAACCAATCGAGATTTCCTCCGACTATGGCTTCTGTATAAGTTTTTTTATTTTCCTCGCAGAATTTGTGCCATCCGTTGAGCCATGCGTCATTTTCGAGCTCTGCATTTCTGCCGTCGAGTTCTTTGAGAAGCTTAGCTTTTTCAATATCATTTGCAAGTCTTATTCCACCATTTTCGGCAACAGTCGGTATGAATTTTATTTTACTTTCGTTTGTAAATTCAAGCTGTACCAACATACCTGTTGACCACATCTCACTTTCGTCAGGATTCATTCCGGTAAAATGGAAATTACCCTGGCCGTACATGATGTGGCAGTTGTTGTATTTTTCGTAGCAGCCTATGCAGTGACTATGCTGACAAAGAACAACATCTGCTCCATGATTTGCCATTGAACGACAAAGCTTGCGAAGTCGGGGAGAAGGATAGCGGCAATGCTCTTTTCCACCGTGGTATATTACTATAACATAATCAGCATTTTTCTTTGCTTTTACTATATCGTCCGATGTATCGTAGGGATCATACACTCTTGTGCCGATTCTGTCAGGCAGAGCGTAGGAATATTCATGTTCACACACTGTAATAAATGCGATTTTTTTGCCCTCATGTTCGATTATCAGGTCTTTTCTTGCATCCAAATCATTATCACCGATCCCGGTGTATGTAATTTTATTTTCGTTTAGTGCATCTACCGTGTCCATAAGTCCTCCAATGCCAAAATCAAACGTGTGATTGTTAGATAGAGAACAGTAGTCAATACCGGCTTTTTTGAGTACAGCGGCTGTTGATTTCGGTCCTTTAAGATTTGGGCCGAATTTTTTGATTCTGTTTTCGGATTCTGTAAGAGCGCATTCAAGATTAACAAAGTTAATATCAGATGCTGCAAAAACATCTATGACATTTGTAAACAGCTTGTTTGTTTCTGTATTTGCAAACATTTCTTTGTTACTGTCTGTTACACAAACATCTCCTCCAATGGTAATAATCATAATTCACAATCTCCTTTACGAAAAAATTGAAAGATAAAAGCGAATACATTATAGCACAAGTATTTACTTATTTCAATTGTATCAGGTTAGATTGGCAATATAAATTTTAAAATTATCAATGAGCCTAGTTTGCCGGTAAAAAATTGAAATTTGATATAGAATTTAAAAAAAATATTGAATGTGTCAGTAAATTTTTTGACTATTAAATATTAATCCATCTTCAATACCGACATAAACGCCTCTTGAGGAACCTCAACTGTACCAACCTGTCGCATACGCTTTTTTCCCTCTTTCTGTTTTTCAAGCAGCTTTTTCTTTCTTGTTATATCTCCGCCATAGCATTTCGCCAAAACGTCTTTACGCATAGCCTTTACCGTTTCTCTGGCTATTATTTTATTCCCTATTGTAGCTTGTATAGGTATTTCAAAAAGCTGTCTGGGTATAGATTCCTTAAGCTTTTCGGCAATTCTTCTGCCTCTTGCGTATGCTTTAGATTCATGAACAATAAAAGATAGTGCATCCACAATATCACCATTCAAAAGCATGTCAAGCTTTACCAGATCGGATTTTTGATATCCTTTTAAATCATAATCAAACGAAGCATAACCTTTAGTTCTTGATTTTAACGCATCAAAAAAATCGTATATAATTTCATTCAGCGGCAAATCATAATGCAGCACAACGCGTGTATCATCGATATATTCCATATTCTTAAATGTGCCTCGACGATCCTGACAAAGCTCCATAATGTTACCCACGAATTCTGTTGGAAGCATTATTGAAGCATCAACAACCGGTTCTTCCATGTATTCAATTTCGGATACCGGCGGCAGATTTGTGGGATTATCAATATTAACGGTTTCACCATTTGTTTTTATAACTTTGTATATAACACTTGGTGCAGTAGTAACAATATCCAAATTATATTCACGTTCTATTCTTTCTTGTATAATTTCCATGTGCAAAAGTCCGAGAAATCCGCATCTGAAGCCAAATCCCAAAGCAATTGACGTTTCAGGCTCAAATGTGAGAGACGCATCGTTTAATTGTAATTTCTCCAATGCTTCACGCAAGTCGGGAAATTTGGAACCGTCAGAGGTGTAAATGCCACAAAAAACCATTGGATTGACTTTTTTATAACCGGGCAAAGGCTCTGATGCCGGGTTATCAACAGTCGTCACAGTGTCACCAACCCTTGCATCTGTAACATTTTTTATACTGGCTGCAATATATCCCACTTCACCGGCACAGAGTTTATCTGATATAATAGAGCCCAACGGAGAAAGATAACCGACTTCAACCACAGAAAATTCTTTTCCGGTTGCCATAAATCGAATTACATCGTCTTTTTTTACCTCACCGTCTTTTATTCGCACATATACAATTACGCCTTTATATGAATCGTAGTAAGAATCAAAAATAAGTGCCTTCAATGCAGCATTTTCGTCTCCGGACGGCGGAGGAACAAGTTCAACAATTTTTTCAAGTACCTCTTCTATACCGATACCTTGTTTTGCAGAGATCAGCGGAGCATCTTGGGCTTCTATACCAATTACATTTTCAATTTCATTTTTTACGAAATCCGGCCTTGCACTTGGCAAATCAATTTTATTTATTACCGGAACAATCTCCAAATCGTGGTCTACCGCCAGATAGGTATTTGCCAGTGTCTGAGCTTCTATCCCCTGGGCGGCATCAACAACCAGCACAGCACCTTCGCATGCAGCAAGACTGCGGGACACCTCATAATTAAAATCGACATGTCCGGGAGTATCTATCAAATTAAACGTATATTCAATGCCATCATTAGCTTTATATATTAGTTTAACGGCTCGTGCCTTAATAGTTATTCCTTTTTCTCGCTCTAAATCCATATTATCAAGAATCTGATCTTGCATCTCTCTTTTGGTGAGAACACCGGTATTTTCAAGCATTCGGTCAGCCAAGGTAGATTTCCCATGATCAATATGAGCTATTATACAAAAATTCCTTATATGTTTTTGTCTGTCAGACATATTGCTCTCCTATCATAAATTATATTAATGTATATTTTATATATTAACATATCTATTCAAATTTTACAATATGTAAAGTTACATAAAATATTCATAATCAGGTTAGTTTTGCTAAATATTTTATATATTTTAATTACTAAAATAAATTTGTAAAAAATTTGTAAAAACTCTTTTCTTTTGATAATTTTTGTTGTATAATATACTATGATTATTATTTTTACATGGGTATTTGTGTCATAAGGATACAAATTCAAAGAAAAGAGGAATACCATGGAGAAAAAAACAAAGGTTAATGTCAGAATATTTAATAATGATTACACACTGGTCGGAGTTGAAAGTGCTGAGTATATAAACAAGGTATGCTTTACCGTTGATAAAAAAATGAGAGAAATAGCAGCTAATCCCGCTCTTAAGCCGTTAAAGATTTCTGTGCTTACCTCTATCAACATATGTGATGAATATTATAAAACAAAGTATATGCTTGACAGAGCAAACGAAGAACTCAAAAAATGTCGCGATGAACTCAATGAGCTTCGTGCCGGCTGCAAAGCTTTAGAGGAAGAAAATCGTTTTTTTAAAGAAGAAATGCAAAGTTACAGAAGGAATGACAGATCATAATGAATGATTCAATAGAAATTTTAGCTCCGGGCGGGAGCTTTGATTCACTCAAAGCTGCCATAGACAGTGGAGCAGATGCTGTTTATTTTGGCGGTTTAAAATTCGGAGCCAGAACAAATGCTGTAAATCTAACCAATGATCAGATTACAGAGGCAGTAAGATATGCTCATTTGCGTAGCGCAAAGCTATATGTAACCGTAAACACACTTGTTGCGGATAATGAATTAAGCGAGGCGTATGATTTTATTAAATTTTGCTACGACGAGGGTGTCGATGGGGTAATTGTTCAAGATATGGGAATTGTAAATATCGTTAAAAACCATTTCCCGGATTTTCGTATACATGCCAGTACCCAGATGACAATTCATAATTTGTATGGAGCCCTTGAAGCAAAAAAAATGGGCTTTGACAGAGTTGTTTTATCCAGAGAACTGTCTCTTGATGAAATTAAATACATTTCTGCAAATTGCGATATTGAGCTCGAGGTTTTTGTACATGGTGCATTGTGTATGAGCTATTCCGGGCAGTGCCTTTTTTCAAGCTTTCTCGGAGGCAGAAGTGGTAATCGCGGTTCGTGTGCTCAGCCATGCCGTTTACCCTATACCCTTTTAGACGGTAATGGAAATCGTATTTCCGAACAAAATAAGTATCTTTTAAGCTTAAAGGATTTGTGCTTGATAGATTATATTTCCGAGCTTAAATCCTCAGGTGTTACTTCATTCAAAATAGAAGGAAGAATGAAAAGTGAGGCATATGTCAGTGCGGTATGCGGCATATACAGCAAATATCTCAATGGAGGTATGGTTTCTTTAGATGATAAAGCACTTTTAGAAAATATTTTTAGCAGAAACGGGTTTACAGACGGATTTTTAAAAGACGAACATGGGCGCAATATGATATGTTATTCAACGAACCATGATAATATTTTTGCATCTGCTACTGACGATGTAATAGAAAGTGCCATGTCTTTGGCTTCAAAAAAACATCAAATCAGCGTATCTGCAGCTTTTGAAATGAAACTGGGAAATAAAGCATCATTTACATTAAGCTATAAAGGTAATACGTTCACTGTTTTTTCAAATGTTGTTTCAGAGGCTGCAGCCAAAGCTCCAACCACAAAAGAACGCATATATGACCAGCTGTCCAAATTAGGGGGCACTCTTTTTGAATTTTCATCGCTTGAAATTGATGTTGAAGATGGAATTTATTTTCCCATAAAAGAAATAAATGATATGCGCCGTAAGGCAATTTTATTGGTTGAAAATTTTATTCTTCAATCTGCCCGAAGTCGCACACATTTACCTTTCGTATTGATTAAACCGGAGATTGCGCCTCCTGATCCGGCGTTAACTGCTTCTGTATTAACTTATGATCAGGCATGTACAGCGTATGATTTAGGATTTGAACGTATATATATTCCGTATAATGTGTATATTAGTGATAAAAACCATTTTGACAATAATGAAGATATATATTGCGTTAAGCTTCCGCCGATAATGCATGATAGCAGAAATATTGATTTATCCGAAATAAACATAAAAAATATATGTGCCCAAAATTTCGGTCAGCTTTATCTTTCAAATAGGTTTAACGTACATGCAGACTACAGATTAAATACTTTCAATTCCTTGGCTATAAAACAGCTAAAGCAATATGGGGCTTGCGGATGCACGCTATCACCCGAACTTACATTATTTCAGATGAAGGATATGTCAAAAGCTATTCCCACAGAAATTGTGATTTATGGTAGGATTTCTCTTATGACAGTGCGCAACTGTATCATTAAATCTTCAAAAGGTAAGTGCGATTGCAGCGAAAAGGAGATGTATTATCTTAAAGACAGAAAGAATATTTGCTTTCCTCTTATTACAGATAAAAAATCCTGTACAAATATAATTTACAACAGTATTCCGGTGGTTATGTCAGACAAAATGGATGAGTTGTCCGAAATTGGTGCTTCTATGTATAGGTTTGATTTTACAACCGAAACGTCGGAAGAAATAAAAACAATTATATCAATGTATGAAAATAATAAAAAATGCAAAACCAATTTTACCCGTGGACATTTTTATAACGGTGTTCAGTAATTGCCGAAAGGAAGGTTTATACAATGGAAAATGTAAAGATTAATATTAAATTTTTAGATAATAATAAAGAAAGGCAAGCACCATTTTATGCAACCGACGGTTCTGCAGGTATGGATCTTAAAGCTTGTCTTGACCGGAGCATAACTCTTAAACCACTGGAAAGGGCTCTTATTCCTACCGGAATTGCAATTTCTTTGCCCGGTCCTCAATACGGTGCGTTCATTTTTGCAAGATCCGGGCTTGCTTCCAAACATGGGATAACACTAGCAAACTGCGTTGGCGTTGTAGACAGCGATTATACCGGCGAAATAAAAGTTGCACTTATTAATTTAAGCAACGAACCGTACACCATAAACAACGGAGAAAGAATTGCTCAACTTGTCATCATGAAGGTGGCAAAGGCACAGTTCAATGTTACCGACACTCTCGTCGAAACCAAAAGAGGAAGCGGTGGTTTTGGCTCCACCGGTGCTTTTTAAACCAGAGAGGAAATGTAACAATGAAATTTGTTTTAGCTTCAAAATCTCCGCGTAGGCGGGAAATATTGTCGGGTATTGGAATGGATTTTTCTGTCATGGAAAGTGATGTAGACGAATCGCAAGTGCCAAAGGATCTTGAGCCTAAGCTTTATGTTCAGGAACTTGCAATGCTTAAGTCCACTGATGTTGCTTCAAAATTCAAAAAAAAATCTATCGTAATAGGTGCAGACACCGTTGTTGTTAATGATATGGGAATTCTCGGAAAGCCATCCGATTTTGATGATGCATTTTCGATGCTGTCTTCTTTTTCTGGAAAATCACATAAAGTAATTTCAGGCATATCTGTTACCGATAGCGATACAATGACAACAGTGACAGATTATTGCGAGACAGAAGTTTTCTTTTCAAAAATTACAAACGATGAAATTTCAAATTATATAAATACATATCAACCCTATGATAAAGCAGGCGCATACGGTATTCAAGAATATGCCGGCGTATTCATAGACAGAATAAACGGTGATTTTTATAATGTAGTAGGATTGCCGTTGTCAAAGCTGTATAGGCTTTTGAAAAAGGAGTTTGGTATAATAATTTGAAAGGGGAAAGGCCTGTGTCTAAAGTAGATATAGGAATTGACCTTGGAACTACTAATACTATCATATATCAAAAATCAAAAGGAATTGTTTTAGAAGAACCCAGCGTGGTTGCAGTAAACAGCAACGGCAATGTTATTTCTGTCGGAAAAAACGCCAAAGAAATGCTTGGTCGTACTCCGAATGGAATCAATGCCGTAAATCCGCTGAAATGCGGCGTTATTGCAGATTTTGACATGGCTGTTCTGATGCTTGATTTTTTTGTAAAAAAAATAATAAAATCTATATTCAGGCCTAAAATGCGCGCTGTTGTCGGCATACCAACCAAAAGTACAAATGTTGAAAGCAAAGCTCTACGCGAGGTTATAGCTCATTCCGGCGTAAGGGATGCATTTTTTGTCGAAGAAATCATGGCAGCGGCCATAGGATCCGGATTGAATGTGAATTCCCCCTCAGGAACTATGATTGTAGATATTGGCGGTGGAACTACTGAAGTTGCTATAATTTCACTTGGAGGTATAGTTGCAAGTAAGACCGTTCGAGTTGGCGGGGATTCATTTGACGAAGCAATAACATCTTTCATCCGGAAAAAATACGGTATTTCGGCGGGTACCCAAAGCATAGAAAAAATAAAATTTGAAATCGGAACAGTTATGAAAAATCCTGCACAGGTTTCAGCACAAATTAGTGGCAGAAAACTTGCAAACGGGCTCCCGGCAAGTATTTATGTTAATGGAAATGATATAAGAGCAGCTATTTTGCCGGAGATATATGTAATTGTTGATGCAATCAAATCTGTGATAAGTGAAGCTCCGGCAGAGCTGTCTGCTGATATTTTGAATTCCGGAATCGAACTGACGGGTGGCGGAGCTTGTATCGATGGTATAGATAGAATTATCTGCAATGCCACCGGTATGCCGGTTAAAGTTGCAGATTATCCACTCAAATGCGTTGCAGCAGGTTTGGGAAAGCTTATTGAAAACGATGCCAATATATATAAAATTTAGCAAGCGGGTGTATACTAATGAATTTTATTAGAGACCATAAAAATAAAATTATTCTGATTACAATAACAATAGCAATGATAATCTCAATGCTTTTTGCCGGTGCAGGCAAGCCAAATGCCGGCATAGTATCAAATACTGTCGGTATTGTACTTAAACCGTTTCAGTCCGTCGGAACATATATACTTAACAGCTTTAAATACGGAAAAGATGCTTCAAAGTTCAAAAATGAAAATACTTTTTTGAAGCAACAGCTTATTACTATGACCAAAAAAGCAAACGATTATGATAATCTTGTTGCAGAAAACGAGAAGCTGCGAGCTATGCTTGAACTCCGGAAACGCAGCGAGGATTATTCCCTTATTGCAGCCTCTGTAATTGGAACAGATGTTGATAATTGGTCAAGCGTTTTGAAAATTAACAAAGGGCTCAGTGATGGCATAAATAAAAACGATGCTGTAATTACCGAACTTGGGCTGGTTGGTTATGTAAGCGAAGTTGGACGCAACTGGGCTAATATAACTACTATTATAGATTCATCGACGTCTGTAAGTGCAAAAGTAGACAGAATCGATGAATACTGTATGATTCAAGGTGATATATCACTGTTTGATAAAGGATTTTGTTCTATGAAGTACATGACAACAGAATCCGCTATTTCTGAGGGAGATATATTGACCACGTCAGGCGAAGGCGGAATCTATCCTCCCGGAATAGCTATCGGAAAGATTAATGAAATTAAATCAAATTCAAACGGATTATCGTGGGATGCGATAATTGAGCCTGTAGTAGATTTTTCATCCACTGATGAAATATTTGTGATAATAGATTAAATGGGTAGGAGATGAGATTACTTTGAAAAAAATTCTATCCGCAATTTCAGTATTTTTTGTATATGCAATTCAGACTTCTATAATTTCGCGTGTAGATTTGTTTGGTATAGAAATAAATCTGATGCTGACTTTTGCATTGGTATATGCAACAAACTCCGATTTGCTTGCTTCAGGCATAATGGGATGTATATGCGGCTTACTTCTCGATGTAGCTTCATCAACTGTTTTTGGATATAACGGGCTTATTGTGATGTATATAGCTGTATTAACTTCGATAGTATCAAGCAAATTTTATTCGGAAAGCAGACTTGTTTCAATAATAATTGTTGCTGTGAGTTGCTTTTTGTGTGAGACAGTACGACTTTCACTTTATAATACAATGTTTGAGGCCGTGTCAGTGGCATATGCTTCGTTTAGATATATACTTCCTCAGGCATTGCTAAATTCAGTTGTATCAGTTCCGGTCACAGCATTTGTTAAATGGCTGAAAAATGAATATATAAGAGGTATATAAATGTTTTACAGATTACGAGATAAATTCTTTATATTGTCTGTGATTTCTTCAGTATTATTTTTAATGATTTTTTCCGCTTTAGTAAAATTACAGATAGTAGATTCAAAAGAATATTTAGCAAAATCCAACTCATATTTGTCATCAACGGAGGTGATTCCGGCACCGAGAGGAAAGATTTTAGATAGGTACGGTCGACCGATAGTTACAAACAGATTGGGATTTACAGTGACTTTTTCTCGTGCTTCGGTTTCAGATGACGAGCTTAATGATTTAATTTTAAATTCGGTACGTTTGTTTAATAAGAATGAAGACGAATATGTCGATACGTTTCCAATTCAATATGCAGACGATGAATATATATTTGCTTACAATGATTTGACAGGCGATGAGCTCGAAACAAAAGTGAGAAATTGTAAGTTCTCTCTTGGCATATCAGACAATCTGAACGCTAATGAATGTATTGATGAACTGATAGATAAATTTAATATAGATAATAGATATTCAAAATCTGAAATACGTGATATTATTGCAGTCAGATATGAAATGTTTTCGCGAAATTTTTCGGATACAACACCCTTTACTTTTTCATCAGATGCATCAATCAAAACAGTTTCTGCAATAGAAGAAAACGACGCTTTGTATAATGGATTGAAGGTAAGCAATTCGCCGGTGCGCAACTATGTACATGGAAACATGGCTGCTCACATTCTTGGCAGAGTAGATATAATATATAGAGAAGAATACGAAGAACTGAAAGACGAGGGCTACGGCCTTAACTCTGTTATAGGAAAAGACGGAATAGAGAAAATTCTTGAAAAACAAATCAAAGGTACCGATGGATACCGAAGTGTTTCGCAGACTATCGGTTCTGATCCTGAGATTGATGAAGTTGCTGCAATACCCGGAAACAATGCTATGCTGACTATTGATATTGATTTGCAAAAAACTGCCGAAAAAGCTTTAATGGAAACTATTGACTCAATAAAATCCAATAGTTGGAAGCATGTCGACAATGCCGGAAGTGATGTGGGGGGCGGAGCGGTTGTTGTTCAAGATGTAGAAACCGGTGAAATATTGGCAATGGCAAGCTATCCTGATTTTGATCCGGATAATTTCACTAAAGATTATACCGAACTGAGCAAAAACGAATCAAAACCATTGCTGAATCGTGCAATAAGCGGTGTGTATCCTCCCGGATCTGTTTTTAAAATGCTGACTACAATTGCAGCTCTCGAAGAGAATGTGGTAACAGATACAACAATAATAGAAGATGAAGGTGTATATGAATATTACGGTCAAAAATTTAATTGCTGGATATACACCGAAAGCGGCTCAACTCATGGACCGATGGATGCCGCAAATGCACTCAAAAATTCTTGTAACTATTATTACTACGAAGTTGGAAAACGTCTCGGCGTCGAAAAGCTCGTAAATTATGGAAAAAAATTTCACCTTGGAGAAAAAACCGGAATAGAATTGGATGGCGAAGCAGAAGGGACGCTTGCCAGTGAAGAATACAAAAAACTCAAATTTAATGAAATATGGTACCCCGGTGACACTCTGCAAATGGCTATAGGACAGTCATATAACCTTTTTACTCCTTTGCAGCTTGCAGGGTATACAGCTACCATAGCTAACAAAGGAACTATATATCGTCCGCATATTACCAAATGTGTAAGAAGTGCAGAATCGGGTAAAATAATATCCGAAACAAAGCCTGAGGTAAAAAATACAATTGATATCAGTGACAGCACATACAATGCAGTGTCAACCGGTATGCGTATGGTTAGTAATGACGGTACAGCATCGAGTGTATTTGGCGATTTTCCGATAGAAACATGCAGTAAAACCGGTTCGTCGCAGATTAACGGAGGAAGTGCAAATGGTGTTTTTGTATCATATGCACCCTATAACAATCCAAAGATTGCAGTGTCAATTGTAGTTGAAAGTGCAGGCTCCGGAAGTATAACTGCCCCCATTGCCAAAGCAATTTACTCTGAATATTTCAAGTTGAATCCACGTGAAACAAATGATTCTCACATATCTAACAATAGTTTGGTGTCATAATTGTATAAAACTGTTAAATTTTTCAGTTTTTATATTAAAATGTCTGGACAAATAGACTTTGTTGTGTTAAAATATTAAGGCGGTGTTTACAATAGCGAAAATTGTTTCTATAATATCAGGAAAAGGCGGATGCGGCAAGACATTACTTGCCACAAATGTTGCAGCCGGTTTACATAGTGCTCCAAAAAAGTGTTTGTTAGTTGACTGCTCTTTTGGCATACGCAATTCTGATATTGTTCTCGGTTATTCAACGGATATTCTTTTTAATCTCCGAGATGTTTTGCTTGGAGATGCTTCTTTTGCCGATTCCGTTGTAAATGACAGATCAGGGTCAAAACCCGATTTTCTTGCATCATCTATCGGTAATTGCCCCGACAATTTGCACAGTCTGATGCAAAACTTTATAGACTTAGTATCAGAAAGATATGATTATATAGTGTTTGATACTCCGGCTTCTCTGGGCAAAGAGTTTGAAGTATGTACATCACTTTCAGACATCATATTGGCTGTAACTTACCCCGATTTCATCTCTGTTTCAAACACAGCGCTTTGTATCAAGCGAATATCCAATTCATCAACAAAAAAAGTATTTTTGATTTTGAATTTTCCATATGGATTTGAATCGGACTCATTTGTAGAAGATATTATTGATGAAATCGGATTCCCGCTAATAGGTGTAATGGGATATGATTCATCTCTTTCTTCCATTCCAAACGGTAAGCTTATAATTAACACAGATACATATATCGCTAAAGAATTAAAAAGAATAGTTAAACGCTTGTGTAATGAGTATGTCGGTCCAGCAAAACTCAGATTTTCTGAGCGTTTGTTTGATAAAATAAAATCATTTTAAAAATAAGGAGGGTTTAGTTTTGAATATTGCTTTAATCGCACACGACAAAAAGAAAGAACTAATGGTTCAGTTTTGTATAGCCTACAAAGGTATTCTCGTCAAACATAATCTTATCGCCACCGGTACTACAGGTGGGTTAATAATTGATGCAACAGGTCTTAACGTTCACAAATTTCTATCAGGAACTCAGGGTGGAGATCAACAAATAGGTGCTCGTATAGCATATAACGAAATAGACCTTGTTTTGTTTTTTCGGGACCCTCTCACTAATCAAAGCTTTGAGCCTGATGTCGAGCCTTTACTTAAGCTTTGTGATATTCACAATGTTCCGATTGCTACCAATATAGCGACAGCAGAAGTTCTTGTAAGGGGACTTGATAGAGGTGACATGGATTGGAGAGATATAGTTAATCCCAAAAATAAGAAAATTTAATTTAAGATTTCCAATACAGTCCAACGTTGTTTAATATGCCCTAAATTTGGCGGTTGTGCACACAACCGCTTTTTCTGTGCAATAAAATTCACACAACGATTTTGAATTGCATATATTAATATAAAAAATAAAGGGTGGATATTATGGCTATAAAGATTTTTATTGATCAAGGACATAATCCTTCAGGACCGAATACAGGCGCGGAAGGAAACGGATTAAAAGAGCAGAACATTACATATATAGTTGGAAAATATCTGTATGATCTGCTTACGGCAAATCCAAATTTTACAGCAAAAATGTCAAGAGAAACCGTAGACACTGTTCTCGGAACCTCAAATTCGACCAGTCTCCAACAAAGAGTAAGAAGCGCAAACAGTTGGGGCGCGGATTATTTCATCAGTATACATACAAACGGCTCAACTAATCCGGCTGCCAACGGGACAGAAGGGTATGTATACAGCACAAATAGCGAAGCTTATTATCTTGCAACCGATATTGTAAATGCAATTTCAAATCGTATGGGAACTGTTAACAGAGGAGTTTTTGCCAGACCGTCGCTTTATGTTCTGAGAAGAACAAATATGCCATCTACACTCATCGAATTAGCATTTATATCTAATTATGAAGATTCACAAAAAATGCGCAACGACCCTTATGGATTTGCTTTTGCAATTTATCAGGGTATCTTAAAGTTTTTTGGTGTAAATTAATAGGAGAGGATGCATTATGTATATAAAATATGACAGAGAAGCTGCAGTGGAATATGCCCGTAACTGGTCATTGGGAAGAAACCCGGAATATTATGATTACGAAAAAATCGGCGGCGACTGTACCAATTTTGTTTCGCAGTGCGTTTATGCAGGCTGCGGTGTGATGAATTATAACCCGGAAAACGGATGGTATTATATAAATGCAAACGAAAAATCTCCTTCATGGACCGGAGTAAATTTTTTTTATAACTTTATGACAAATAACGCAGGTGCAGGGCCGTACGGCGTAGATGTACCTCTCAGCAGCACCTTACCGGGTGATGTTATACAGCTTGGAAATAACCTCGATGTATATTATCACTCCTTATTGTTGACAGAAATAAAAAGAACCCCACGCGGAGTAAGGTATATGGTGAGTGCCCATTCCATGGATGTGTTTCAAAGAAATTTAAGAACGTATAATTTTCAAAAATTAAGATGTATCCATATTCTTGGAGCAAGAACAGAATAAATCAAAGAGCATTGACCGGGATTTCATACGAAGTCTCCGACTCAATGCTCTAATTTAATATATATAGTTATTTTGAATTCTGTGTTTTATAAATTTAAAAACTTCATTTTCGCCTTTTTCGTTTAACATTCTCAGCAATAATTCAAGCTCGTTTGATGTATCGGGATGAATTATTCTGGTTGATTTACCTTTCATGAAGTACTCAAGCGGGTGACTGTCACAATAATTTTTCCCTTGATAAATTTTGCTTGCAGCCAATCTATCGCAAAACATTTCCGCAACATATCGGTATGGCATTTTTATCGGTGTCAATACTCTTGTCTGAAAATTGTAATCTTTCCAATATTCAAAATGATGTTTATTTCTCCCTTGGTGATGGATCCATGCTATAGAATATCCGTTTTGCTCACGTTCTGCCTCGTTTGGGCTCTTTGTACCCAAAAAATAACGCGAACCACGCAAAAACTCTGTTGGAGAATATTTGGATAAATCATGGAGCAACCCCTGCATAATCAAGCCACATTTTGCACAATGTTTTATCACCTGATGGCGATGTCTTGTTATAATGAGGAAATGCTTTATTGGATGCATAACGATATCCCTTTCAAATTTTTCAACACAGCCCATCAAAAGACTGTGCCGAATTTTGAATTTTAGTGAGCTTTTGTTTCTATTTCTTCATTAATCATATCAACGAAAGCTTCAATAGATTTTGAACCCAGATCGCCTTCTTTTCTTGAGCGAATTGATACTGTATTTTCTGCTTCTTCTTTCTCACCAACAATAACCATATACGGGATTTTTTCCATCTGAGCTTCTCTGATTTTGTATCCGAGCTTTTCATTTCTAAAATCTGCTTCTACTCTGAGTCCGCTGTTTTCAAAAATGCTTTTTATTTTCTGAGCATAGTCAAAATATTTTTCGGATACCGGTATAATCTGCAGCTGAGTAGGAGCCATCCATGTGGGAAGAGCACCGGCATATTTTTCAATAATAAGTGCAAGTGTACGCTCATAGCAACCAATTGATGTTCTGTGAATAATATACGGATTCTTCTTTTCGCCGTCGCTATCTATATATTCCATTCCAAATTTTTCGGCAAGAAGCTGATCAATTTGAATCGTAATAAGAGTATCTTCTTTGCCAAAAACATTTTTAATCTGAATATCAAGTTTAGGACCGTAAAATGCAGCTTCTCCAATGCCTACCTTATAGTCGATTTCGAGGTGTTTCAGTATTTTTTCCATCATATCCTGAGCCTCATCCCACTGTTCAGGTGTTCCTATATATTTATCTTTATCTTCCGGATCCCATTTTGAAAATCTGTAAGAAACATCTTCATATAGTCCCAGTGTTTTGAGCATATATATTGCAAGCTCCAGGCAAGACTTAAATTCTTCCTCAAGCTGATCGGGTCTGCACATGAGATGCCCTTCTGATATGGTGAATTGTCTTAATCTAATAAGTCCGTGCATTTCTCCCGATGCTTCTTTTCTAAAAAGCGTGGATGTTTCGTTATATCTTAAGGGTAGGTCTCTGTAGCTTCTCATTTTGCTTAGGTAAGCCTGATACTGGAACGGACAAGTCATCGGACGAAGCGCAAAAACCTCCTTATCCTTTTCTTCATCCCCAAGGATAAACATAGAATCCTGATAATGATCCCAGTGACCGGAAAGCTTGTAGAGATCACTCTTTGCCATATAAGGTGTTTTTGTTAATTGCCAGCCGTGTTTAGCTTCTGTATCTTCAACAAATCTTTGCAGAATCTGCATAACCTTTGCTCCCTTAGGAAGCATAATCGGAAGTCCCTGACCGATAATATCAACAGTTGTAAAATAACCGAGTTCTCTGCCCAATTTGTTATGGTCACGTTTTTTGGCTTCTTCGAGCTGTTCAAGATGAGCGGCAAGGTCTTCTTTTTTAGTATATGCAGTACCGTATATACGCTGAAGCATTTTGTTTTTCTCGTTGCCTCTCCAATATGCACCGGTAACGCTGAGCAATTTAAATGCCTTAACAGCAGAAGTGTCAAACAAATGAGGGCCGGCACACAAATCAGTAAAATTTCCTTGTTTATAAAAAGATATCACAGCATCATCAGGCAAATCCTTTATAAGCTCAACTTTATATGGTTCATTTTGTTCTTGCATAAATTTAATAGCTTCCTCGCGGGGAAGTTCATATCTTTCAAGACGGATACGCTCTTTAACTATTTTTTTCATTTCAGTTTCTATCTTAGAAAGGTCTTCATTTGTAAAGCTGATTTCCGAATCAAAATCATAATAGAATCCTGAATCTGTAGAAGGCCCTATAGCTAATTTTACATCAGGATACAATCGCTTAACAGCTTGAGCCATAATATGTGATGCAGTATGTCTTAAAATAGATTTACCTTGTTCGTCATCGAAGGTAAGAATTTCGACTTCGGAATCCTGGGTTACAGTATAGGTGAGTTCCTTCACCTCGCCGTTAACCAATCCGCCCATTGCGGATCTTGCCAAACCGTCGCCGATAGATTTTGCGATATCATAAACTGTTACAGCAGAATCAAATTCCTTGATATCGCCTTTTAAATTAATCTTCATGTCATTACCTCCATTATTATCAAATGTACATATTCTTTATTATATGCTTATTTTATAAAAAAGTCAATAGCAAGACTTACAAAAAATAATGCGTATTTACTGAAAAAATTAAAGCTGAATTTGCATTAATTTGCAAATCCAGCTTTACAATTACTTGCGCACCAAATATTTTCTCATATCTACGGCACATGCAACTAAGATAATAAGACCTTTTATAACGTATTGCATATTTGCATCAATACCAAGGAAAGTAAGACCGACAAATATAATTCTCAGAAGCACTACACCAATAATCACACCTCTGATTTTGCCTATACCGCCTACAAATGATACACCGCCAATTACACATGCTGCAATGGCATCGAGTTCATAGTTAAGACCTGTTGCTGCGCTATTAGATCCTATTCTTGCAGCTTCTATAAATCCGGTAACTCCATACATCACTCCAGCAAGAGTAAATACTGCTATAATTGTTGCAGTAACATTAACACCGGATACATTGGCAGCGTCCGGATTTGACCCAACAGCAAACATGTTTTTGCCAAACCGTGTTTTATTCCAAACAAACCACATTATTACAGTTATAACTATAGAATACCATACAAAATTTGGAATAGCTGTTGTCCCTATAGACAATATGCTTCCGCTTATGAGGTCTGTGTAGGAAGAGTCAAGTCCCGATATTGATTGCCCGTTATTATTGCCGTTCATGAGATAAATCAAGAGTATACCATACACAATCAGCTGTGTAGAAAGCGTTACAATAAATGGGTGCAAGTGAAATTTGGCTGTACAAAATCCGTTTATTAATCCGACTATTCCACCTATAACAAGCGCGATAAGTATAACAACATATACCGGCAAGGTTGCAAGATCGGGAAACATCTTGTTTGCATATCCGTCTGACTGCAGCAATGATGCTGATATGCACGCTACAAGACCTACTATACGCCCTGCTGATAAGTCGGTACCGGTCAGTATTATACATCCGGCTATTCCAAGCGCGATGGGTAAATTTGCTGCAGATAATGAAATTATATTTACTATCGACGGAACGGACAGAAATTTTGGACTTATAATTTCAATTACAATTATTGCCGCAATCATAAATATATACAGTGAATTATTTATCAAAAATTCTGTGACTAATTTCTTTTTTTCTCTCCTGTTTATACCGGAAAATGCCAAAATTTTATTTTTAAAGTTTAGATTATTATCCATTCGTTTACCTCTTTGATTATACATATTTTGCTGCCAGTGTCATGATTTCTTCTTGAGTAGTTTCGGCGGCAACCACTTCTCCGGCGATTCTGCCTCCCGACATTACAAGTATTCTGTCACATATTCCCAAAAGTTCGGGCATCTCCGATGAAACCATGATTACGGATTTCCCTTTTTCGGCAAGTTCAATTATTAATTGATATATTTCAAACTTTGCCCCAACATCAATCCCTCGTGTCGGCTCATCAAGCATAAGAATCTCCGGATTCGTCAGCAACCATCTTCCAAATATGACTTTTTGCTGATTACCGCCGGAAAGTGTTCTGATTTGTGTTTCCTGAGTAGGTGTTTTAATTCGCATTGATTTTATTGCCCAGGATGTATCCCTACGCATTTTTCTTTTGCTTAAAAAAAATCTCGCTGTTTTATATTTCTTCAGATTTGATATTACGGTATTATTCAATATATCCAAAATTCCAAATATACCGTTCGCTCTTCGTTCTTCAGTCACCAGTGCAAGCCCCTCTTTGATTGATTGAGCAGCATTGTTGTTAACAACATGCCTTCCGTTCAGAATAACCTTACCGCATTTTCTTTCGGATATACCAAAAATATTTTCGAGAAGCTCGGTTCTCCCGGATCCGGCTAACCCTGCCACACCAAGTATTTCGCCCTTTCTCAGTTCAAACGATACATTTTTTAATATTGTATAAGATGAACTCAGGTTTTCTACTTTTAGTACGATATCCCCGGGCACATTGTTTTTCTTGGGAAATCTTGTTGTCAGTTCTCTGCCTACCATTAGTTTAATAATTTTTTCAATTGTAAGATCTTTGCTGTCTTCCGTTGCTATCCAAGTCCCATCACGCATTATGGTTACCTGATCCGAAATATTTAAAATTTCTTCCATCTTGTGTGATATATATATTATACCACATCCCTTTAATTTGAGTTTCCTTATAATTTCAAAAAGATGGTCAACCTCTTTTTCGGTAAGAGATGAAGTCGGTTCGTCAAATACAATAATTTTAGAATTATATGAAACGGCCTTGGCTATTTCAACCATCTGTCTTTGCGATACCGGAAGTTCATTCATCATTGTTTTGGGATTGATGTCAATACTTAACGACTTAAATATTTCTAAAGTATCGTTATACATTTTATGCTCATCGGTAATTATACCGAGCTTAGTGGGATATCTCCCGAGCCAAATGTTATCCATTACATTTCTTTTTAGAGCTTGATTAAGCTCTTGATGAACCATTGCTACGCCGTTTTCAAGAGCTTCTTTTGAATTTTTGAAATGAATTTCCTTGCCATCCAAGTAAATTGTGCCGCTATCTTTGGTATATATTCCAAACAAGCACTTCATCAACGTAGACTTCCCTGCACCGTTTTCGCCCATCAAGGCGTGAACAGAACCTCGTTTAATGGTAAGAGAGACATTGTTCAATGCTTTTACACCCGGAAATTCTTTTGTGATATTTTTCATTTCCAATAAAACATTATCCAAATTTTGACCTCCGATGCTGAGTAATAAATGAAATTAATTTTCAGTTATATATTTTGAGTATGGGATACGCAGCTTTGCAACAGATTTATCACTGTGAAATTCTTCGGCACCATCGAACAAATTTTTACCATCAATGGCGTTTTTTGTTACAAGAGATATTGCTTCACTCATTGTTTCAGCATCTTGCTTAATAGTTCCGGTCATTTTATTATTTTTTATAAGTTCCTGCGCCGCATCTGTTGCATCAACACCAAAAACCGGTATTTTTTTTTCACTTCCAAGATTGTATCCTGCAGAGTTCAGAGCAGTTATTGCCCCCTCAGCCATACCGTCATTATTGCATATAACAAGTTCAATCATATTATTGTTAGCTTCATTATATGAAGTTAGGGCAGTTGTCATATATTCGTTTGATGCTGCTGCTGACCATTGTCCGTTTTTATCAACAAGGTATTTGTTCGGGTTTGACTGGTCATAGAATACCAATTCATTTTTTCCGGCTTCTTTAAGGATTTTATTTGCGTCTTCAACTGAATATTGTGTTCTATAGATAGCTTCATTATTTCCTTCTTCACCTTTGAATAAAATATACGATATTTTACCGTCTTTGTTTAAATCCAATTCATCAAAATTTCTTACAACGTATTCACCGATCATTTCTCCCTGCATGTGACCGGCTTCTTCGGCATCTGTTCCGATAAATGCACACTTTTCATAGCTATTTATAACCTCATCTGACACTTCTCGGTTAAAAAATATTACCGGAATATTTGCATTTTTTGCCTGAGATATTATACCTTGTGATGCATCGTCGGAACCGGTATTTACAATGTTAACTACCAACACCTTTGCGCCTTTTGTAATTGATGTCTGAACTTGTTCTGTTTGAGTTGTCTGGTTACCGTTGCTGTCGTAGTCGTGGTAACTTATATTGTTATTTTTAAATGCTGTTCCGAGAGCGGAACGTACATTTGAGATATATGTGTCGCTATATGTGTAATAAAAAACATGAGCATCTGCCGAATCATTATTTCCCTGGCTACATGCACTAAATAAAATACAAATTAAAATTGTATAAACAGATAATAAGCGGATTTTCATAATTTGACCTCCATGTGTATCATTTTTTGATTTGTTTCTATTATTATCAATAATTTAGAAAATATAACATAAGTTTTAATAATTTTATACAGTTGTATATGGATTTGCACTTGATTTTGTCACGATTTTTTTATATAATAATGTTAATTAAATTCAAATACATATGCGAGGTAAAACTATGAATAATAAATATTGGTTTATAAATTTGGAATGCATTGGTATGCAAGTTTTGTTTTCGGCTTTTTCTCTAATATTCTACAATAGTATTATGCCTCCAAAGCTTTTTAGCTTATTTACAGCGTATCTTCTCATCTGGGCAATACATTCAACGTTTTGGCAGCTTGGTAATAAAGAACGCAAAAATATTATTATAAAAAATAATCATTTAGATAGGGGAGAAAAGCCTTTTAAACAAAATCGTTTAAAAGGTGCCGTAATTGGATTACCGTTTTTTATCTTTAATGCTATGTTTTTGATAATTACATGTCTGTTCAATACAGATATATTGATTACAATCGAGTCCGTTTTACAATTTACATTTTCCGGTTTTTTACCGTTGCCAAATGACAATCTCGGTCGTGAATATTTTATACCGCGTCTGATTGTTTGTATTATAATATATATCCCGTGCGTTACTGCATACTTTTCAGGATCGTATAATTTTAGTCTGACCGAAAAAATGCTTCCAAAGATTATTTACAAAACACAAAGTGACAAAAAAGGGAAAAATATTGGCAAGTAAATACGAATTGTAACATTATATCATCAAATTCGGAATAATATTATAATATAAATTCTGATTTGAGGTGTATTTTTTGTTCATTATAGATCGCAAAAAAATCTATAGATTAATTTTTTCTTTTGTCTTAATATTTTCACTTGCGACATGTCTTAAATCTGACCAAAGTGTGTCTGAGACGCTTGCTCCCCTAACATCCGGTGTTGTTGTGGTAATAGATCCCGGTCACGGGCTTCCGGATGGGGGAGCTGTCGGAAAAAACGGTACTCTTGAGCATGAGATAAATTTATCAGTGTCAAAAGAACTTGGCTCTTTACTTCAACAATCGGGTGCAAAGGTGGTATATACCAGAGAAAATGACTATTCGATTGCCGACAACCTTGATGAAAAAATTCGAAAAATTAAAAGAGATGATATGAAAAAAAGAAAAGAAATCAAACAATCTTGCGGTGCAAATTTGTTTATAAGCATTCATATGAACAAATTTGATGATTCTAAATATAAAGGTGCTCAGGTTTTTTATCAAAGCAAGTCTGTCGAAAGCAAGAATTTAGCAGAGTCTGTACAAAAATTTCTTCATAATTTTGCAGATGAATCCAATACCAGAGAGGCAAAAAACAGTGAAAACTCTATTTTTGTCTTAAATGATTCTCAAATTCCTTCAATTCTTGTAGAATGTGGATTTTTGTCTAACGCAGAAGAGGAAGCAAAACTTAAAACGTTATCTTATCAAAAACAAATTGCATTTTCCATATTCTGCGGAATTGTAAATTATTTGAATATGTAAAGCCATAATCCGGATATCGAAAGGAAATACAGTTAAGGTTAATTTTTCTTATCGTCATCTGGCTTATATATTTGTGTTTTTACATATAATATTTGTAGCTTATTGTTATTGACATATTATGTATTAAATTGTATAATTAAGCATATTAAATATATTGTTGGAGGTATTTTTTAATGTTAGTATCAGCAAAAGAAATGTTAAGAAAGGCAAAAGCCGAAAAATACGCTGTAGGACAGTTTAATATCAATAATTTGGAATGGGCAAAATCAATTCTTCTTACAGCTCAGGAATTAAATTCACCTGTTATTCTTGGAGTATCAGAAGGTGCCGGCAAATATATGTGCGGTTATACCACTGTTGTGGGTATGGTTAAAGGAATGATCAAAGAGCTCAATATTACTGTTCCCGTTGCTATTCATCTTGATCATGGCAGCTACGAGCATGCTCTTAAGTGTATTGAAGCAGGCTTTACATCTGTAATGTTTGACGGTTCACATTATCCCATTGCTGAAAACGTTAAAAAAACTAAAGAGCTTGTTAAGCTTGCAAACGAAAAGGGTATTTCTGTAGAGGCAGAAGTTGGAGCAATTGGCGGCGAAGAAGATGGAGTAGTAGGAAACGGAGAAGTTGCAGATGTTGAAGAATGCAAGATGATTGCAGGTCTCGGAGTGGACATGCTTGCTGCGGGTATCGGTAATATTCACGGAAAATATCCCGAAAATTGGGCAGGTCTGCGTTTTGATGTTTTGGAAGAAATAGGAAAAGCCACCAATCCTATGCCATTGGTTTTACATGGCGGAACAGGAATCCCTTCTGATATGATTAAAAAAGCAATTTCACTTGGTGTTTCCAAAATTAATGTAAATACAGAATGTCAGTTATCTTTTGCAGCTGCAACAAGAAAATATATTGAAGAAGGTAAAGATTTACAAGGCAAGGGCTTTGATCCCCGTAAGCTTCTTGCTCCCGGCGCTGAAGCTATTAAAGCTACAGTCAAAGAAAAAATGGAGCTTTTTGGTTCTGTTAACAAAGCATAAATTGCATTTTTACAAGAAAAGGTACTGCATATGCAGTGCCTTTTCTAAGTAGGTGAGATAATGAGAGTATTGGAATTCGAGTGCGGTTCGGGCTACTTTGATGTCAAATATATTTTAAAAAATATTTTGGGTATATCTTCTGCATTAATAACAAAATTAAAAAATTCAAACGGGATATATCTTAATGGTGAATCTGTGACGGTACGAAGCAAAACTCAATACGGAGATATGATTAAGATTTATATACCGCATATTGACAATAAAAGTGTAGAATCAGTCGATTTGCCGATAGAAATATTATACGAAGACGAAGATGTAATCTGTATAAATAAGCCAACCGGCATGCCGGTGCATCCATCCGCTAATCACTATACTGACACTCTGGCCAATCGTGCTCTGGCTTACTTAAGAAAAAAAGAAGATGAATTTCATATTGTTACCCGACTTGACAGATATACATCGGGAATTATTCTTGCCGCAAAAAACCAGTTCAGTGCGTCGAAAATGTGTACTTATAAATATCATAAAAATATTGTAAAAAAATATCTTGGCGTGTGCAGAGGAATCTTTCAAAATAAATCAGGAACCATAGAACAATCAATTGACCGTTGCACCGACAGTATTATAAAAAGATGTATTTCCCCTAGCGGTAAATATGCAAAAACTACCTATAATGTATTGTCCGAAAAAGACAATAAAAGCTTGGTGGAATTTAACCTATATACCGGCAGAACTCACCAGATCAGAGTTCACACAGCTTATATAGGCCACCCTCTTGAAAACGATTTTTTATACGATAATAAATACAATAATGACAAAGTGTACAAATTGCATTGCTGTCATATAGAATTTGTACATCCTTATACAGGAGAAACAATACATGTAGATTCAAAAATTCCAATAAATTTCATATAAAATTGGGGGGCAATCCCTCATTTTGTGTAAACCTCAAATTTGGCTTCAAAATGATAATATAATCTAAGTGAATTTTCTGGGCTGAAAGCCGGATTTAGGCT